>JAOTUB010000099.1 GCA_029864095.1 Gammaproteobacteria bacterium
CCTCACCGCGGCCGTGACGCTCCGCCATCACCTTGGTCAGCGCCGCCGTCAGTGTCGTCTTGCCGTGATCCACGTGTCCAATCGTGCCAACGTTTACGTGCGGCTTGGTTCTTTCAAACTTCTCTTTAGACATTAGCTTGCCTTCTTCATCACTGTGTCAGCCACGTTTTGTGGCACTTCCGCGTATTTTTCAAACTCCATGGAATACACGGCCCGCCCCTGGCTCATCGAGCGCAGGTCCGTCGCATAACCGAACATCTCTGCCAATGGCACATCGGCGCGAATGATCTTGCCCGACGGCGAGTCATCCATGCCCTGTGGCAATCCGCGACGGCGATTCAAATCACCCATCACATCACCCATGTAGTCTTCTGGTGTCACGACTTCAACCTTCATTATCGGCTCGAGCAACACCGGATTCGCCTTCAGCGCACCTTCTCTGAAGCCCATGCTGCCCGCGATCTTGAATGCCATTTCGCTGGAATCTACGTCGTGGTAAGACCCATCGTATAGCGTGACCTTGCAGTCCACGACCGGATATCCCGCCAGAACGCCGTTTTCCATTTGTTCCTTCACACCTTTATCAACCGCGCCAATGTACTCTCGCGGAATGACGCCGCCGACAATGGCATTTTCGAACTGGTATCCTTCGCCGGGCTGGCGTGGCTCTATGCGCAGAAACACGTGGCCGTACTGGCCGCGTCCCCCGGACTGGCGCACGAATTTGCCTTCCTGTTCCACCACCTTACGAATCGTTTCGCGGTATGCGACTTGCGGCTTGCCGACATTGGCATCGACCCTGAATTCCCGCTTCATTCGGTCGACTATGATGTCGAGGTGCAGCTCGCCCATGCCGGAGATGATGGTCTGCCCGGACTCTTCATCTGTATGCACGCGAAACGACGGATCCTCTTTCGCCAATTTCTGCAAGGCGATGCCCATCTTCTCCTGGTCGGGTTTCGTTTTTGGCTCCACCGCAACTGAAATTACGGGCTCGGGGAATTCCATGCGCTCCAGCGTAATCGGCTGCTTGATATCGCAAAGGGTGTCACCCGTCGTTACATCCTTGAGCCCGACGGCCGCCGCGATGTCACCGGCGCAGACTTCCTTGATCTCTTTGCGATCATTGGAGTGCATTTGCAGAATTCGACCGATCCGTTCCTTCTTGCTCTTTACCGGGTTCAGAATCGTGTCCCCCGAATGCAGGACGCCCGAATAGACACGGAAAAATGTCAGATTGCCGACGAAAGGGTCCGTCGCAATCTTGAACGCCAGCGCGGCGAACGGCTCGTTGTCGTCTGCAGCGCGCACGCCTTCAGAATCGTCGTCTTTGATGCCCCTGATCGCGGGCACGTCGATCGGCGACGGCATGAAATCCACCACGCCATCGAGCATCGCCTGCACACCTTTGTTTTTGAACGCCGAGCCACACATCGTAACGACAATTTCGCCAGCCAGGGTTCGTGCACGCAGCCCCTTGCGGATTTCGTCCACATCGAGCGTGCCTTCTTCAAGAAACTTGTCGAGTAGCTGCTCATCACCCTCGGCGGCGGCTTCTATCATCTTCTCGCGCCAAGCCTCGGCATCGGCCAGCATGTCTGCCGGAATCTCGACTTCATCATAGGTCGTGCCCATATTGGACTCGTCCCAGTAGATCGCCCGCATTCCAATCAGGTCGATGACGCCCGCAAATTTCTCTTCCGCACCAATCGGTAACTGGACGGGCACCGGGTTCCCTCCGAGACGTTCGCGCACTTGAGCAACGACGCGCAAAAAGTCCGCTCCGGCACGATCCATCTTGTTGACGAAAACCATGCGCGGTACCTTGTACTTATTACCCTGACGCCAGACTGTTTCTGTCTGTGGCTCAACGCCGCCTACGGAGCAAAGCACCGTGATTGCGCCATCGAGGACGCGCAGGCTGCGTTCGACTTCAATCGTGAAATCCACATGCCCGGGCGTATCGATGATGTTGATGCGATGCTCGTCGAACTGCTTGTCCATGCCACTCCAGAAACAAGTGGTCGCTGCCGACGTAATAGTGATGCCGCGTTCCTGCTCCTGCTCCATCCAGTCCATGACAGCGGCGCCATCATGGACCTCACCTATCTTGTGAGAGACCCCGGTATAGAAAAGCACACGCTCGGTCGTCGTAGTTTTGCCCGCATCAATATGGGCCATGATGCCAATATTGCGATAGCGCTCGATGGGTGTTGTGCGGGCCACGACAAGATCCTGCTAATTAAAGTAAACACGGTTCGGTTAGCTGAACCGGCCTACCACCTGTAGTGCGAAAACGCTTTGTTAGCTTCCGCCATGCGGTGCGTTTCTTCTTTCTTTTTGACGGCCGTGCCGCGATTCTCTGCGGCGTCCATCAACTCATGCGCAAGACGATGCGCCATCGACTTTTCGCCACGCTTTCGTGCGGCGTCGATAACCCAGCGCATGGCCAGTGTCTGGCGGCGAGCCGGGCGAACTTCGACAGGTACCTGATAAGTGGCGCCGCCGACACGACGTGACTTCACCTCCACCACAGGCTTGACGTTTTCAAGCGCCGACTCGAGCAGCTCAAGTGCCTTGTCGTCCGTCTGCGTTTGCCTCTCGGCGATACGATCGAGCGCACCATAGATGATGCGCTCCGCAACCGACTTCTTACCGTCGTTCATGATCATGTTCATGAATTTGGCGAGCAGGTCGCTACTGTACTTGGGGTCGGGCAGTATCGTTCGTTTCGGTGCCTGTGATCTTCTGGACATTTTTCGGTCTCTTTATAAACACGGCCGTCACCGTGCTCTTGCTTGTCTGTTACCTGGGTCGTTTCATAAGGCGGTTGCGGAATCAACGGCGCGCATCATGACTTCGGCCGCTTGGTTCCATATTTCGAGCGGCCCTGCCTGCGATCCGAAACGCCGGCGCAGTCGAGCGTGCCACGCACGGTGTGATAGCGCACGCCCGGGAGGTCCTTCACCCGACCGCCGCGAATCAGCACAACCGAATGCTCTTGAAGGTTATGACCTTCACCACCGATGTAGGACGTAACTTCAAATCCGTTTGTCAGCCGCACTCGCGCGACCTTGCGCATTGCCGAGTTCGGCTTTTTCGGCGTCGTCGTGTAGACACGCGTGCAGACACCGCGCTTCTGCGGACTGGCTTCCAATGCCGGCACCGTGCTCTTGGCGGGCTTCGTTGCGCGTGGCTTGCGTACTAGCTGGTTCACTGTGGCCATAGGGCTCTCGTCTGTTTCGTTAATCCAATAATATGCGCAGCAAAAAAACTCGCGCACCCGAACGCCGAACCTCATGCGGCTCAGATGTCGGGTAGTGGGGCAAAGCTGCAAGTGATTGAATCACCTACGCTTTTGATGCTGTCGAACCGCCTGGCTCTCCGGCATTCGCCCCGAAAAATCAGGGCCCGCTTTGGGCGGGCCCCGGGGTTAAGGCCGGGCATTGTAGGGACGCCTGCAGCAAGCTGTCAAGCATCCCCTGGCCCCTGTTCTTACGACGCTGTCGCTTCCTCGGTGCCTTTGGACGCCGCCTCGCCATCGGTGGCCATAGCAGTCTCTTCCACCACGTCTTCGGCAACAACCTCCTCGGCAACGTCCGTCGCCACCGCTTCGCCGGCGACCATGGCCTCGGCCCTCGCGACCTCATCAAGCTCCTTGAGCTGATCGGCAAGATCCTGCTCTCGCGTACGCCGGCGCTCGGCGTGATGCGCAAAACCGGTACCCGCCGGAATCAAACGACCCACGATAACGTTTTCCTTGAGACCACGAAGATCGTCGCGCAGCCCACGAACTGCAGCCTCGGTCAGGACACGCGTCGTCTCCTGGAACGATGCAGCCGAGATAAACGACTCTGTAGCCAAAGACGCCTTTGTGATGCCGAGCAATATCGGATCGATCGTTATCGGATCCTTGCCCTGCGCCTCAAGCTGCTCGACTTCCTCGAAGAAGCGCGCTTTATCGATTTGCTCGCCCCTGAGATAGTTGCTTTCGCCCGGCGTGGCGACAATCACCTTACGCAGCATCTGCCGAATTATCACTTCGATGTGCTTATCGTTGATCTTCACACCCTGCAGCCGGTAAACGTCCTGTATTTCACGAACGAGGTAATCCGCCAGGTTCTCAACGCCCTGCAGTCGCAGTATGTCGTGTGGATTGGGTTCGCCGTCGGCGACCGTTTCGCCCCTGACGACCTGCTCACCCTCGAACACGTTGAGGTGGCGCCACTTCGGAATCAACTCCTCATGACTCTCGCCGGACTCGTCAGTGATAACGAGACGGCGCTTGCCCTTGGTTTCCTTACCGAAGCTGACCGTTCCGGTGTGCTCGGCCATGATTGCCGGCTCTTTGGGTTTTCTCGCCTCGAACAGGTCGGCAACGCGTGGCAGGCCGCCCGTGATATCGCGAGTCTTTGACGACTCCTGCGGAATACGTGCGATCACGTCACCGACAGCTACTGTCGCCCCATCGCTCATACTGATGATGGCGCCTGCGGGCAGCGCGTAAACCGCCGGAATCTCGGTGTTGGCAAAGAAGATGTCCTCGTCCTTGTCGTCAACGAGGCGTGCGACAGGCCGCAGGTCCTTGCCGGTGCCGCCACGGCTCTTCGGATCAAGCACGACGATACTCGTCAGGCCCGTGAACTCGTCAACCTGTTCGGTTACGGTCACGCCATCGACAAAGTCTTCGAACTTCAGCTTGCCCGCCACTTCGGTGACAACCGGGTGCGTATGCGGGTCCCAGGTTGCAACGACCTGGCCCTGCTTGACGTCAGCCCCGTCAGCGATCGTAATCGTGGCTCCATAAGGTACTTTGTAGCGCTCACGCTCGCGACCCATCTCGTTGATGATCGAGATTTCGCCGGAACGGGATACCGCAACGAGATAGCCCTTCTGATGTGCGACGGTTTTGATGTTGTTGAGCTTGGCGATGCCGTTCGACTTGATTTCGATGTTATTAACGGCGGCAGAACGAGACGCCGCACCACCAATATGGAACGTGCGCATCGTCAGCTGCGTGCCGGGCTCACCGATCGACTGTGCAGCAATCACGCCGACCGCTTCGCCGATGTTGATGCGGTGACCGCGTGCAAGGTCGCGACCATAGCATTGTGAGCAGACCCCGTAACGCACTTCACAGGTGATCGGCGAACGAACCAGAGCGCGGTCAATCGACAGTTCCTCCAGGTGCGCAACAGTTTCTTCGTCGAGCATCGTGCCGGCATCGAATGCGACCTTGTCGGTGCCTGGAATCAGCACGGCTTCAGCCAGAACGCGACCCAAAACACGCTCTCTGAGTGGCTCGACAACGTCGCCGCCTTCAACCAGTGGCGACATGGCGACACCATTTTTCGTCTCGCAATCAACTTCTGTTACGACCAGGTCCTGTGCAACGTCGACGAGTCGACGCGTCAAGTAGCCCGAGTTAGCCGTCTTCAACGCGGTATCAGCCAGACCCTTACGTGCGCCGTGCGTTGAGATGAAGTACTGCAATACATCGAGACCTTCGCGGAAGTTCGCCGTAATGGGAGTTTCGATGATGGAACCGTCGGGCTTGGCCATCAGACCTCGCATGCCGGCCAGCTGTCTGATCTGCGCCGCAGAACCTCGAGCGCCCGAGTCAGCCATCATGTAGATCGAATTGAACGACTCCTGGTCAACAGTCTTGCCGCTTGAATCCGTGACCGCTTCGGTGCCGAGCTTGTCCATCATCGCCTTCGCGACCTGGTCGTTTGTCCGTGACCAGATATCGACGACCTTGTTGTAACGTTCGCCATCGGTTACGAGACCCGATGCGTACTGGTCCTGAATCTCCTTCACCTCGGATTCGGCGACTGACAGAATCTCCTCCTTGTTCTCGGGGACGACCATGTCGTTGACGCCGATCGAGATGCCGGCCATCGTCGCGCGACGGAAGCCCGTGTACATCAGGCGGTCAGCAAAAACGACGGTTTTCTTAAGACCAAGGTTTCGATAACAGGCGTTGATCGTATTCGAGATCGCCTTTTTCGTCATCGCCCGGTTGACCAGCTCGAAGTCGAGGCCATCCGGAAGAATCTCGGACAGCAAAGCGCGCCCGACGGTCGTGTCGACAAGTTTTCTAACTGCAACAGGCTCGTCGCCTTCCTGTTCGACTTCAAGCGTCTGGACCCGAATCTTGACGCGGGCTTGCAGCGCCGCGGCGCCGCTTTCATAGGCGCGCCGCGCCTCGTCGATGTCCGCGAACATCATGCCCTCGCCTTTCGCGTTTATGCGCGCGCGCGTCATGTAGTAAAGCCCGAGGACAACGTCCTGCGACGGCACGATGATCGGATCGCCGTTTGCCGGTGACAGAATATTATTGGATGACATCATCAGCGCGCGCGCTTCGAGCTGCGCCTCGAGCGAAAGCGGCACGTGCACGGCCATCTGGTCACCGTCGAAGTCAGCATTGAACGCAGTGCAGACGAGCGGGTGTAACTGGATCGCCTTGCCTTCGATCAGAACCGGCTCGAACGCCTGAATACCCAGGCGGTGCAGTGTCGGCGCGCGATTAAGAAGTACCGGGTGTTCACGAATGACCTCTTCGAGAATATCCCAGACCTCGGCACCTTCACGCTCGACAAGGCGCTTGGCCGCCTTGATCGTCGTCGCCTCGCCGCGCAGCTGCAGCTTCGAGAATATGAACGGCTTGAACAGTTCGAGCGCCATCTTTTTCGGCAGGCCACACTGGTGCAGCTTGAGCGTCGGTCCGACCACGATTACCGAGCGGCCAGAGTAGTCGACGCGCTTGCCGAGGAGATTCTGTCGGAAGCGGCCCTGCTTGCCCTTGATCATGTCAGCCAGCGATTTCAGCGGACGTTTGTTTGTGCCCGTTATCGCCCGGCCGCGGCGACCATTGTCGAGCAATGCGTCGACCGATTCCTGCAGCATGCGCTTCTCGTTACGCACAATGATGTCGGGCGCATTGAGTTCGAGCAGGCGGCGCAGACGATTGTTGCGATTGATAACGCGACGATAAAGGTCATTCAAATCCGACGTCGCGAAACGACCGCCATCGAGCGGTACAAGTGGGCGCAGGTCCGGTGGCAATACCGGCAGGACCGTGAGCACCATCCATTCGGGCTTGTTGCCCGATTCGACGAATGACTCGATCAGCTTCAGGCGTTTCGACAGTCGTTTGATCTTGGTTTCGGAACGCGTTGCACCCATGTCCTCACGAACCTGCACTATTTCGCGTTGCAGATCGATCGTCATGAGCATCTCACGAACGGCTTCGGCACCCATGCGCGCATCGAATTCGTCGCCGTATTGTTCAAGTGCGTCGAGATACATTTCGTCGGTCAGCAGCTGACCGCGCTCCAGCTCAGTCATGCCCGGCTCGACAACAACGAAGGCCTCGAAGTACAGCACTCGCTCGATTTCGCGCAGCGTCATGTCGAGCATTAGGCCTATTCGAGACGGCAGCGATTTCAGGAACCAAATGTGCGCAACCGGGCTCGCAAGCTCGATGTGTGCCATGCGCTCGCGGCGGACCTTGGTTTGCGTGACCTCAACGCCACACTTTTCACATACAACGCCGCGATGCTTCAGGCGCTTGTACTTGCCACAAAGACACTCGTAGTCCTTCACGGGACCAAAAATCTTTGCGCAAAACAGGCCATCACGCTCCGGCTTGAATGTGCGGTAGTTGATCGTTTCCGGCTTCTTGACTTCGCCGAACGACCAGGAGCGCACCATGTCCGGCGACGCCAGACCGATACGAATGGCCTCAAAGTCGTCAACCGGATTCTGGTATTTAAAAAGCTTCAAGAGATCTTTCATTAGTCTGTCTCCAGCTCAATGTTGATACCCAGAGATCGAATCTCCTTGACCAGAACATTGAACGATTCCGGCATGCCGGCGTCCATTTCATGTTCGCCGTCGACGATGTTCTTGTACATCTTGGTCCGGCCCTGCACGTCATCTGACTTGACCGTCAGCATTTCCTGCAACGTGTACGCGGCGCCGTACGCCTCGAGCGCCCAGACCTCCATCTCACCGAAGCGCTGGCCGCCGAATTGTGCTTTACCGCCGAGCGGCTGCTGCGTAACCAAGCTGTAAGGTCCGGTCGAGCGCGCATGCATCTTGTCATCCACGAGATGGTTGAGCTTCAGCATGTACATGTATCCAACGGTAACGTCGCGATCGAACTCCTCACCGGTGCGGCCGTCGCTCAGCCTCGACTGGCCCGAGGTCGCGAGATCGGCCAGCTCGAGCATGCCCTTGATCTCGGCTTCGTCCGCACCGTCGAAGACGGGCGTTGCCGTCGGCACGCCGTTCGTGAGATTTCCGGCCAGCTCGAAGACCTCTGCGTCATTCAGGGACCTGATCTCCTCGACCCGGCCGCCGGTCTTGTTGTAGACCTTTTCAAGGAACTGCCGAATCTTGGTGATCGACTCCTGCGCTTTCAGCATGCCATCGATCTTCTTGCCGAGCCCTTTCGCCGCCCAGCCAAGATGCGTTTCGAGCACCTGACCGACGTTCATGCGCGACGGTACGCCGAGTGGATTCAATACGATATCCACGGGCGTGCCATCTTCGAGATACGGCATATCTTCGACCGGCACGATCGTTGAGATCACACCCTTGTTACCGTGGCGGCCAGCCATTTTGTCACCGGGCTGGATACGGCGCTTAACCGCCAGATACACCTTCACCATTTTCAGAACGCCAGGCGCCAGGTCGTCACCGGCCGTGATCTTCGCTTTTTTCTCTTCGAAGCGACGATCAAACTCTTCGCGCTGCGCGTTGAGGCGCTCGAACGCCTTCTGCAACTGCTCGTTCGCATCATCGTTTTTGAGCCGGATCTCGAACCATTGCTCGCGCGGTACCTCTTCGAGGTACGCTTTCGTAATCTTGGATCCCGACTTGAGCTTGTTCGGGCCACCCTGCGCCATCTTGTTGATGAGCATGCGTTCAACACGCTCGTAAATATCTTCTTCAAGAATTCGCAGCGTGTCATCGAGGTCCTTGCGGACACTTTCGAGCTCTGCCTTCTCGATCGACAAGGCGCGCAGGTCTTTCTCGACGCCGTCGCGCGTGAATACGCGAACGTCGATAACCGTGCCATCCATGCCGGGCGGAACGCGCAGCGACGTATCTTTAACGTCGGATGCTTTCTCTCCGAAGATTGCCCTCAGCAGTTTCTCTTCGGGCGTAAGCTGGGTTTCGCCTTTGGGTGTCACCTTGCCGACGAGAATGTCGCCAGCATTAACCTCGGCGCCAATGAATGCAATTCCGGACTCGTCGAGTTTCGCCAATGCCGCGTCGCCGACGTTCGGAATATCGGACGTGATGTCCTCCGGCCCGAGCTTGGTGTCGCGCGCAACGCACTGCAGCTCTTCGATGTGAATCGTCGTGAAGCGGTCTTCCTTGACCACGCGCTCCGAGATCAGGATCGAGTCCTCGAAGTTGTAGCCGTTCCAGGGCATAAATGCCACCAGCAAATTCTGCCCAAGCGCCAGCTCACCCATGTCCGTTGACGGTCCGTCAGCCAGCACGTCGCCACCCGAAATCGAATCTCCGGCTTTAACGAGCGGGCGCTGGTTAATGCAGGTGTTCTGATTCGAGCGCGTGTACTTTGTCAGGTTGTAAATATCGACACCGGGCTCAACTGCGCTGGTTTCATCGTCGTTGACACGAACGACAATACGCGACGCATCGACTGAGTCGACCGTACCGCCGCGCCGGGCAACAACCGTGACACCGGAGTCAATCGCGACGGCGCGTTCCATGCCTGTACCAACCAGCGGCGCTTCGGCACGCAGCGTGGGCACTGCCTGGCGCTGCATGTTCGAACCCATCAGCGCGCGGTTAGCGTCGTCGTGCTCGAGGAACGGGATCAGCGAGGCGGCGACGGATACGATCTGCCTTGGCGAGACGTCCATGTAGTTGACATCCGCCGGTCCCGAAAGCGTGAATTCGTTCTTGTGGCGAACAGCAACCAGATCCTCGAGGAATTTGCCATTCTTGTCCAGCTCGGAGTTCGCCTGCGCAATGATGTACTGGCTCTCCTCGATTGCCGACAGGTATTCGATGTCGGCCGTCGCCTTACCGTTCTTGACCTTGCGGTACGGCGTCTCGAGGAAGCCGTATTCATTCGTACGTGCATACACGGCAAGCGAGTTGATCAGTCCAATATTCGGGCCTTCAGGCGTCTCGATAGGGCAGACACGACCGTAGTGCGTCGGATGCACATCGCGAACCTCGAATCCGGCACGCTCACGCGTCAGGCCACCGGGCCCAAGCGCCGAGACGCGGCGTTTGTGCGTGACTTCCGACAGTGGGTTATTCTGATCCATGAACTGCGACAGCTGGCTTGAGCCGAAGAATTCCTTCACGGCTGCAGCCACAGGCTTCGCGTTAATCATCTCCTGCGGCATCAGGCCCTCGGTCTCGGCCTGCGTCAAGCGCTCTTTGACCGCACGCTCGACGCGAACCAAACCAACGCGGAACGCGTTTTCGGCCATTTCGCCAACGCTACGCACGCGGCGATTGCCGAGGTGGTCAATATCGTCGACATTGCCATAACCGTTACGGATATCGATCAACGTCTGCAATACCGCCAGAATGTCCTCCTTCTCGAGAACGCCGCTGCCATCCGAATTGTCGCGACCGACGCGACGGTTGAACTTCATGCGGCCAACGCCAGATAAATCATAACGGTCCGGATTAAAGAACAGATTCTGGAACAGATTCTCTGCCGCTTCCTTGGTCGGCGGCTCGCCCGGGCGCATCATGCGGTAAATCTCGACAAGCGCCTCGAGGCGTGTCGTCGACGGGTCAATGTTGAGCGTATTCGAAATAAATGGGCCGCGATCGAGATCATTCACATACAGCGTGCGAATATTCTCAATGCCGGCCGCGATCAGGGCCTCGATCAGCTCGGCTGTCAGTTCGGTATTGGCAGCTGCAAGCAGCTCGCCGGTTTCCGTGTCGATGACGTCGTGCGCGAGAATCTTGCCTTCGAGATACTCGGCAGGCACAACGAGCTTGTCGACCGAGGATTTTTCCATCTCGCGGACATGCTTCGCTGTAATGCGACGGCTTTCTTCGACAATCAACTTGCGACCAAGCTTGATATCGAACGTCGCAGTATCCCCGCGCAGACGGTCCGGAATGAGCTGCATCTTGATTTCTTTCTCAGAGAGGAAGAATTCATTCGTATCGAAGAAGAGCTCAAGCATCTCCTCATTGGTCATTTCGAGCGCGCGAAGAATGATCGTGACTGGCAGTTTGCGGCGCCGGTCGATGCGTGCGAAAACAGAATCCTTGGGATCGAACTCGAAATCCAGCCATGAGCCCCGATACGGAATAATGCGTGCAGAAAACAGCAACTTGCCCGAGCTGTGCGTCTTGCCCTTGTCATGATCAAAGAACACGCCCGGAGAACGATGCAGCTGCGACACGATGACGCGCTCGGTGCCGTTGATTACAAACGTCCCGTGGTCCGTCATCAGCGGCATTTCACCAAGATAGACCTCTTGCTCGCGTATATCCTTCACGGGCTTCGGCGTACCGCTGGCTTCTTTGTCATAAATAACAAGGCGCACTTTGACGCGAATCGGCGCTGCATAAGTCAGCCCGCGCATCTGGCATTCCTTCACATCGAATACAGGCTCGCCGAGACGATAACTCACGTATTCGAGCGCTGCGTTGCCCGAGTAGCTGACAATCGGAAATACCGATTGGAACGCTGCGTGCAAACCGCGGTCGTCACGATCCTCGATGGTCTTGTCCGTTTGCAGGAACTTCTTGTACGAATCGACCTGGATCGACAGCAGGTACGGCACGTCCAGAATCGTCGGACGCTTGCCAAAGTTCTTGCGGATGCGTTTTTTCTCAGTGAATGAATAGGCCATTCGGGAATACCTTCGTTAATTACAGATGCGCGCAAGCAGCCAGTCGCATAGCGGCTGGCTGCTTGCCCGACTTGTGGACCGTCGGGTCCTGTACAAAAGAGCCTGCAACAGCGTGTGCGAGCTGATTACTTCAACTCAACGCTGCCACCAGCTTCTTCAAGCCGCTTCTTGACCTCTTCCGCTTCGTCCTTTCCAACGCCTTCCTTGATTGTTGACGGAGCACCTTCGACCGCGTCCTTGGCTTCTTTCAGGCCAAGGCCAGTGATCGTGCGGACGGCTTTGATGACGCCGACTTTCGCGTCGCCAAAACCGGTAAGAACGACGTCGAATTCGGTCTTCTCTTCCGCGGCTTCACCGGCGTCGCCACCGGCTGCAGGACCCGCGGCCACAGCAACCGGCGCTGCTGCTGATACACCCCACTCGTCTTCGAGCATCTTGACGAGTTCAACAACTTCCATGATTGGCTTTGCGCTCAACTCTTTGAGCAGATCTTCGTTTGACAGTGCCATTCCACTTTTCCTCTAATTTATGTTTCCTGAGTCAGGTAATACTTTCATTCGTCTTGTCAAAAGACTTTGAATCTGACGATTCAGCCCGCTTCCTGGCCGCCACGAGCACCAAGGGTGCGCGCGAGCATTGCAGAAGGCTCGGCCAAAGTGCGTACCAACTGGGACATCGGTGCCATCACGACGCCAAGCAGCATTGCGCGCGCCTGATCCAGGGTTGGCAAATCCGCCAACCTCGTGAGATCGGTCGCAGGCAACAACTGCCCACCGGCTGATAGCGAGACCGCCTGCAGAGCAGCGTGCTCCTTGGCGAAATCTTTGATGACCCTGGCAGCGGCACCCGGATCGTCTTTAGCAAACGCGAGCAGAATCGGCCCCTTGAGTGTGTCTTGCATGCACTCGAATTCGGTACCTTCAACGGCACGACGCGCCAGCGTGTTTTTTACAACACGCATGTACACACCGGCATTGCGCGCTTCTTTGCGCAATTCCGTCATTTCCGCAACAGACAGACCGCGATACTCGGCCGCAACAGCCGTTACCGAATCGCCTGCAACCGCGTTCACCTCTTTGACAAAAGCTTTCTTGTCTTCGAGTCTCAGTGCCATGAATATCTCCTGGCCTACGGTTTAACCAAATAGGTGAAATCATCTGCCGTCACTCCGCCGGAAAAACTCCTTCCTTTTGGAACAACTAATCTTTCACCTTCCCATTCCGGAACATCCGTTCCATATCGGATGGCAACCGTTGCCAGCTAATCTGACTAAGGTCTCACCATCTGCGTAGGCAGTTATTAAGATCAACAACCAAGTTGATCGCCTACGGTCTTCGACGATCGCCGCCTCCCTGCGGCTGCCCGAGGCATCGCCCGAAGGCCATGCCGCGAATTCTGTTTACTTCACTACCGCCTCACTCG
>JAOTUB010000100.1 GCA_029864095.1 Gammaproteobacteria bacterium
CGCAAGTATCTTGCGTATTTCCCTGGCGAGCCTGACAGCGCCAACACCAATTTTCTGCTGGCCGAAATACTATTCGAGAGCAAACAATTCCGTGCAGCAACTGAAGAGTACGAGCGTACCGCTTACAGTTACCCGGTATACGAGCGTTCGGCGGAAGCCGCATACGCAGCGATCCTGTCGTATCGCGAACACGAACAGACGCTTGCCGGCAGCGCAAGGTCCGAGTGGCATAAGCAATATCTCGACAGTGGTCTCAAATTCGCCGATACCTATCCGGGCCATCCCGAGTCGGGTGCGGTACTAACGACCGTTGCGGAAGACCTTTTCGCACAGAGTGAATTCGACCTGGCGATCGCAGTCGGCCAGGCAGTCGTCGGCAAGCAACCGCCGGTCGAGCCGGCGCTTGCCCGGACCGCGTGGACCGTAATCGCACATTCGCAGTTCGATTTGCTGCGCTTCCCCGAGGCCGAGAGCGCCTATTACAAGCTGCGTACGTTTACGCCCGCTGATGACCAGACGGCGGCTCAGGAGATCAAGGACCGAATCGCGTCGTCAATCTACAGGCAGGGTGAAATGGCTCGCAATGCCGGCGATCTGGAGACCGCGGTCACGCATTTTATGCGCCTCGGACAAGCCGTTCCCGACTCTGATATTCGTGTAACGGCCGAATATGATGCTGCCGCGGCGCTGATCAATCTGCAGGCCTGGGACCGTGCAACGGGAGTGCTCGAACAATTTCGCAGGAACTATCCCGACAGCGAGTTTGCGGGCGACGTGACGCAAAAGCTGGCGGTGACCTATCTCAATTCCGGCCGCGCCGATGAGGCGGCAGGGGAATTCGAGAGCATTGCGGCGACCGAGTCGAGCACAGACGATGTGCGACGGGAAGCGCTGTGGAAGGCTGCAGACCTGTATAAGGGTGCCGGCAGTATGAGCAGCGAACAACGCGTGCTCGGCAACATTATTGCGCAGTACCCGAATCCGTTGTCCGAATCGATCGAAGCCCGTTTCAGGCTGCTGGAGATATCACGCACGGTCGGCGACGAAGCCGCGGTCGCAGCAGGTCTCGAGGAGATCGTTCGCGTTGACGCGACTGCGGGTGCTCAGCGGTCAGATCGAACACGGTTCTTGGCGGCCAAAGCGTCGCTTGAACTGGCCGAGCCGGTACTAAGACGTTTCATCGTGGTCAAGCTGAGCCAGCCTTTGGCAGAAAGCATGAAGCTCAAGCGTTCGCTAATGGAAGACGTCATCAAGGTCTACACGAATGCAGCGGACTACGGCGTTGCGGAAGTGACAACCGCCGCTACCTTCCGTCTCGGTGAGGTTTATGAGCGATTCAGCTCCGATCTGATGGATTCGGAGCGGCCTGTCGAACTCGATGAGGCGGCGCTCGAGCAATACGAACTGTTACTTGAAGAACAGATGTTCCCGTTCGAAGAAAAGGCTATTGACCTTTATAAGGCGAACGCCGATCGGACGCCCGATGGCGTGTATGACGAATGGGTGAGAAAGAGTTTTGAACGACTCGCCGGCTTGTTGCCGGCGCGGTACGCGAAAGTGGAGCGCAGTGAAGATGTGGTTACAGCGCTATATTAAGTTATCGATACGGCTGATGATTCCGATAACGATCTTGATCGTTGCGGGCTGCGCGTCGTCCGGGCCGAAACCCAGCGTCAGCAGTGACGCCAAATCCAGGGCTGTCGCAGGTTCGGACCAGGAGATGCTGCCCGAGATCCCGGCGCAGGCGCGAACCATGTTCGAGCAGGCCGTCGCGGTAATGGCGTCGGGCGATTTTCTCGACGCGGAGCTGCGGCTCAAGGAGTTTCTGTTGCGATACCCGGCTTTTCCGGGCGCGCATGTGAATCTGGCGATCATTCATTCGCAGAACGGTAACGATGCGGCCGCGCAGGCCGCCATAGACGCAGCGTTAGCGCTGGACCCCGAGCATGCCGCCGCTTTGAACCAGCAGGGCCTGCTACTTCGCAGAAACGGCAAATTTATTGAGGCAGAAGCCGCTTATTTGAAGGCCGTCACAGCGTCGCCCGATTACGCCTTGGCACACTACAACCTGGGTGTGCTCAATGAACTGTATTTACAGCGCCTGGATTCCGCACTGCAGCATTTTGAGAGATATCAGGAGCTGGCGGGCGGCGACAAGCAGGTTGAGAAGTGGATTGCCGATCTGAAGCGCCGCGTAGCGGCGAATCAGCGCACGGCAAATGTGGCGGAATGAAGGACATGGACACTCGAAAGATCACCGTATTCGGCCGCCGATTCATGCTGACCATGTTTTTGGCGACGTTTGCCATTTTTGCTCAAGCCCAGGAAGGCACGGACGATGGGCTGGAACCGAGGGTCGATACCTCGGCGGTGGACGAGTTCGAACCGAGCGTCGATACTTCGAGCGATATTGGGCCGGCAGTCGATACGTCGGCTGTAATCGCGAACGAGCGAGAGGAAATCGAGCCGCAAGTGCCGGCTGCGGTGCTTGCGGCGGACGTAACGAGGCAGCAGACCGGCGCCGACGTGATGGACAGACTGGAACTCGGGCGCACGGAGATAACGGGTAACCAGGAATTGCCGAAAGTGCTGTACATCGTGCCGTGGCAAAAGTCCGATCCGGGTGAGCTGATGGGGCGGCCAGTGAACACTTTGCTGGATGAGGTGTTAGCACCGCTCGATAGAGAGGAATTTATACGACAGGTCGATTACTACGGCGACCTTTACGGAGAGAAACAAGAGTAGCAGCCCGCCCAAGCGGGCAATGAGATTGTTAGAGCCCGCTATGCGGGCGAATTGAAAATCAGAGGAGCAAGACAATGGGCACATTTGTGCGATTTTTTCAGGATGGCGGTCCGTTCATGTACCCGATCCTGTTCGTATTCGCATTTGGCGTCGCGATCGCAATCGAGCGCTGGATGTATTTGACACTGTCGGGCGCTAGCAATCGCGCTTTGTGGAAGAAGATCGTGCCGTACCTGAAAGCCGGCAACTTCCAGGAGGCGGCTCAGCTCACGGGCAAATCGAAAGCAGCTATCGGTTCGATTCTGACCTACGGCCTCTATCGCGTGAAATCTGCGCGTCGCCGCGACGATATCGAAAAAGCGATGGAAGAGAGCCTGATGGAAGTCATGCCTCGGCTCGAACGCCGCACGCACTATCTCGCGACGTTGGCGAATATAGCGACACTGCTCGGCCTGCTCGGCACGATTATCGGCCTCATCAATGCGTTTACCGCGGTATCGAATGCCAACCCGGCGGACAAGGCCGACATGCTGTCGGCATCGATCTCGGTTGCGATGAACACGACGGCGTTCGGTCTCATGGCCGCCATTCCGTTGTTGTTGATTCATGCGCTGCTGCAGACGAAGACCAACCAGCTCGTTGACAGCCTCGAGATGGCAAGCGTCAAGTTTCTGAATGCCGTCACCGAACGTCAGTTGAAGACCGCCGGAGCCTGAGCATGATTCGCAGCCGTAAACGGGGTCGTCACTTTAATCATGAAACGGCCGAGCTCAATATCACGGCATTTATGAACCTGATGGTCATTCTGGTTCCGTTCCTGCTGATCACCGCGGTGTTCTCGCGTTTGGCGATTCTTCAACTGAATCTGCCAGGCTCCTCAACCGAGCCCGTGGATCCACAGGAGCAGACGTTTCAACTGGAGGTCACTGTCCGCAAGGACAAGATCGAAGTCGGTGATCGGAATCAGGGAAGATTGGGCGTATACCCGAACTCTGTTGATGGTTACAACTATGAGGCTTTGAGCAACAAACTTGCTGCCATCAAGAAAGGCTATCCGCGAAAAACGGATGCAGCAATTCTGTTCGAGTCGGACATCCCATACGACGTGCTTGTGCAGGTCATGGACCGCGTGCGCGTGCGCGTGTCGGTCGACGAGAAAGAGATCGTTCGAACGGACTTGTTCCCGGATATTTCGATCGGCGACGCGCCAGTCCTGGACGGGGGTGCCTGAGCGATGGTCAAGTCGGGACGCGCAAAACGGATGGCGAAGCACCACAAGCGCCATGGTGCCGGAACGCTGAATCTTGTATCGCTGATGGACATATTCACGATTCTGGTTTTCTTCCTGCTCGTGAATTCATCGGATGTGGAGGTATTGCCGAACGCGAAAGACTTGCAGTTGCCGGAGTCCATCGCTGAGGACAAAGCAAAGGAAACGGTTGTTATTTTGATTAGCGACGCGGACATCATCGTTCAGGGCGTGCCCGTTGCGAAGGTCGACCGGGTGATGCGGTCCACCGGCAACGACATACCGGAACTGCGTGAGGCGCTCAAGTCACAGAATGACCGCGTTCTACGGCGTGAAGCGCAGGACGATATTGCGGGTCGTGAAGTCACGATCATGGGTGACAAGGATCTCCCTTACCGGCTGCTGAAGAAGGTCATGGCGACCTGTACGGCCTCGGACTACGGTCAGATTTCGCTGGCGGTACTGCAAAAGAGCTCGGATGAACTCGATGATTTGCAGGCCGCGCGTTAATCGGGACAGGGACAGAGTTTAGGAGTCTCGGCATTGGATTTACCGTTCTATAGAGAGTACGAATTGCCATGGTCTGCGGCCGCAGGTCAGGAAAGAAAATTCCAGCGGCTGTTGGGAATTGTATTCCTGGTGACACTGGCGCTCAGTCTTGTCTGGCCGTTTATCCCGACGCCCGAGCGCGATCCCAACGAGGTGGAGGAGATCCCGCCGCGTATCGCGAAGTTATTGCTCGAGCAAAAGCCGCCACCACCACCGCCGAAGCCGAAAGAGCCTGAACCTGAGCCGGAGCCGGAGCCGGAGGCAGAGCCTGAGAAGGTCGTAGAAAACGAACCAGAGCCGGAGCCAGAGCCGATTCCCGAGCCTGAACCCGTACCCGATCAGGCGGAGATCGCACGCGAACAGGCGCAGGCGGCATTTATGCCGTTCGCCGAAGACCTTGCCGATCTTGTCGATCAGGACCTGCTCGACAAGGTGGCCGACGATCGTCCGTTATCGGCGTCAGTAGGCCAAGCTGCGCGCAACGAGCGTTCGATGATCACATCAAAGGTTGGCGCCGCATCCGGCGGCATCAACACGTCGACGATGAGCCGCAATACGGGCGGTACTGGGATCGCTGGGCGATCGACGACGAAAGTCGCGAGTCCGGTTGCCGCCGTCGCCCCAGCGGGCGGCGCGCGTCGCACTGGCACGAGCGGCAAGGCGTCCCGATCACGGGAAGAGATTGAACTCGTTTTCGACAAGAACAAAGGCGCGATCTTTTCGCTCTACAATCGGGCCCTGCGTAATGATCCGTCGCTCGAAGGCAAACTTGTTTTGCGCCTGACCATTGCGCCGAACGGTGCCGTAACGTTCTGCGAAGTGGTGTCCAGTGAACTCGGCGACCCGGACCTCGAGCGCAAGCTCGTGCAACGTATCAAGCTGTTCCGCTTCGAGGCGAAGGACGTAGAGCCGATCACGACGACCAAGCCGATCGACTTCTTCCCAGCATAGGTATCCGGTAAAGCCCGCGGCCGTGACATTTATCAGCGTCATGGCTCGCGTTGCTGCGCTTTCCGTCCGCTGACAAACATCCCGGCCGCGGGCCATTCAATACTCGCCCATTCGGCGGACCCGGTCTTGGGAATGCGCTGACTCCTGGATCGACCAGCTTTGCAACGCACACGGCGTGATCTTATGCTGTGGGTTACGAATACTTCCGGGAAGAATCGAATGAAAAAGCAGTTGTTGCGAGCGCTGTTCGTACCGCTGGCGTTGCTCCTAATTACGCAGGTCATCGCGGATCCGGAGCTTGACCGGCTCATCGAGCAGACCGGCGTAAAAGCGGGCGATATAGCGATGCGGGATCGGCCAGGCTGGCGGGAGCCGCGCAAAATCATCGTACGTGACGTCCTTGGTTTCTATACGCAAGTGGCTGGCACGGTGCCGGCAGTCGAACTTGTCGCTGTGCGAGAAGAAGAAGAAGCTATCGGGCACGCCGCGGATGCTGATGCGATCATCGGCTTTTGTTCCGAGCGAATCGTGGCAGCTGCGCCAAAAGTAATGTGGATTCAAATATTTGCTGCCGGTGCCGAGCGATGTCTTGCCGTCGACCGAGTTGCGTCGGGAGATATCGTGTTGACCAATATGCAGAAGATGTCGTCGCCCGTGATTGCGGAACACGTCACGGCGATGGTGCTGGGCTTGGCGCGGGGTCTGGGGCCATTTAGCAAAGCGATGGCGCAGGGCGAGTGGCAGCGTAACTCCGGGATCACGGGCAGTATGCAATCAATTGGTGGCAAGACAGTGCTGGTGCTCGGTCTCGGCGGCATCGGCCTGCAATCTGCACGGCGACTGGCAGCCCTGGATATGAAGATCATTGCGACGCGCCGCAGTTCGCGCGAAGGTCCGAGTTTTGTCGACTATGTCGGTTTGTCGAGCGAGCGCCTGGAACTTGCGGCGCAAGCCGACTTCATTGTCAACGCATTGCCATTGACGGCCGAGACAACCGGAATACTCGATGCCGAATTCTTTGCGGCTGCGAAGCGCGGCGCCCATTTCATCAATGTTGGGCGCGGCAAGACTGTCGTGACCGATGACCTCGTTGCGGCGCTGGAAAGCGGTCAGCTTGCCGGGGCAGCACTGGACGTAACCGACCCCGAACCGCTGCCAGCCGACCATGCGCTCTGGCAAATGGGCAACGTAATTATCACGCCACACGTGGCAAGCAGGGGCGGGAATTTCATCAGGCACAGCATGCTGGCGAAGGAAAACTTGCGGCGATTCGTTGCAGGTGAAGCGTTGTACAACGTGGTCGTTGCGGAGCGCGGCTATTGAGAGGATTCGCGCAGCCAGTCTACCGGCAGATCTTGTAGCGCTTTGCACGCAGTTCGCGCAGCCGAGTTTCGAAGCGCTCACCCTGCGCGCGCGTGTAACCGGATCGCATTTTTGATTCGATCGTGCGAATCTTCTCCTTGAGGGCCGCGCACTCAGCCTTGTCGCATTTGTTGTGGCCGATGGCAGGTGACAGGGCCGCAAGCAGCAGCAGCGGTAGCAAGGGCAGCCATGCGGGTGGCCTCATCGATTTCTGCGACATGGAGCCATTGTGAAGGGGCGCAAGGACAGACGGGAGTCGCCAATTCAGGCAAAGCATCGAAAAACGAGCATCGCGCCGTCGATCGGTTTTCCGCCGGTTGCCCGGTCGGATGCGCGTTGTCTGATCCTCGGCAGTTTACCCGGCCAGCGCTCGATACGTGCCGGCCAGTATTACGCGCATCCGCAGAATGCATTCTGGACAATCATGCAAGAAATCACGGGTGCCGCCGGGTCTTACGAGCAGCGTTGCGAAGCGCTTCTCGAGCACGGAATCGCACTCTGGGACGTGCTTGCCGCATCGGTTCGTCCCGGCAGCATGGACGCTAACATCGATATCGAAAGTGCAAAGGTCAATGATTTTAATCAGTTTTTTTCGGCACACCGTGGCATCGAGCTGGTCGGTTTCAATGGCAAGAAAGCTGCGCAGATGTTCCAGCGATTCGTGGTGCTTGATGACCCTGGCTGGCCGATGCGTTTTGTGACCCTGCCTTCTACGAGTCCAGCTTTCGCGTCGATGGCCTGCGCAGAAAAACTCGCGACGTGGCGCAGCATCATTACGCAACAAGAGAGGTGGCGCAGGCTGCGCGATGGAGGGCGAACTATTAGCTAGAGCGCACTGTCGCCGGTTTCGCCGGTACGGATTCGCCAGACCTGGTGCAGATCAGTAACGAAGATTTTGCCGTCGCCGACTTTGCCGGTCTTGGCGCTCTCGATGATCGCCTCGACGGTGCGTTCGACCAGGTCATCAGAGACCGCGACCTCGATCTTGGCTTTAGGCAGAAAATCGACCACGTACTCGGCGCCACGGTAGAGTTCCGTATGGCCGCGCTGCCGGCCAAATCCCTTTACCTCGCTGACGGTCATTCCCTGAATCCCAACTTCGCTCAACGCATTGCGGACATCGTCCAGGCGAAACGGCTTAACGATAGCGGTGACGAGCTTCATCCTGACTCTCTCTGTATGGCTGGCTGGCCGGAATCGTCTATGCTAGCAATACACACACTGTAAGTGTACAAAGAAAAAGCTCGTAACTGGTTGGTGCCGATGACGACCTCAATCGCGATTCTAAAAGAGCCCGAAGGACTGCGTTACTATGGGGCAGCCACCGCATACGTGGTCATCGGCTATGCGCTTGGTGTCGCCGGGCTCTTTCAGCCCTCGTGGATCGTCAATCTGCTTGCGACGCTGCTGCTTGCCCATTCCATGACGATTGCCGCGTATCTGATTCACGAGTGCGGTCACAATCTGGTCTTTAAGCGCAGTCATAACAATGCTCGCCTCGGCAGGTTTATGAGCTGGATTTGCGGGGCGGCATACGGCACCTATGAGGACATGCGCTACAAGCACTTTCGGCACCATGTTGACAACGACGATGTCGTCTGGTTCGAGTATGAGGAGTACTTCGAGAAGCATCCGGCCCTGTTACGGATTACCCGAATTTTGGAGTGGTTCTACATTCCCGCGCACGATCTGATCATGCACTTCATCATGGTCTTTACCTCATTCATAATCCCACAGAGGCGAAACCAGCGAGTCCGTAACGTCACTGTAATCCTGATTCGTGGCAGCATCTTCGCCGCGCTCCTTATCTTCTTCCCCAAAGTGGCCTTGCTGTATGCGATCGCGTACATGCTGATGATGCACGTGCTGCGTTTCATGGACTCGCTGCAGCACGACTATCCTTACCATGCGACGCTGTTCGACTACGAGCCGCCGCCACACAAGGGGGACTACGATTGGGAGCAGGAACACACGTTTAGCGTGCCGATATCGCTGCGGTTTCCACGCCTGAACTGGCTGACGCTCAATTTCGGTTATCACAATGCGCATCATTCGAATATGAACGTCCCGTGGTATCGATTACCTGTCATTCATCAAGAACTCACGAGTGGCGATCCCGGCAAAGTTATACCGCTGTCGTCCCAGTTCAGGCTATACCATCGTAATCGCGTGCTGCGCGTGTGTAATCCACAGCCCGAGGGCTATCCTAAGGGCGCAGACTATCTGCGCAGCGCACGGGCTGGAGTGGGACCGATAGGCGGTAACGCCGCGTCGTTTCTGACATCATTCTAGTCGATAAGCCGAGTACCGGTGGAGGTATCGAAATGAGCGGTTCCGATGAAGTAGGCAGGATTGGGTGGATTGATATGACGGTCGACGATGCGCCCGGCGTGCGCGACTTTTACAAAGCCGTAGTCGGCTGGGAAACCGATGATGTCGACATGGGTGACTATAGCGACTATGTCATGAAGATGCCGTCGTCCGGTGACGGAGTCGCAGGCGTTTGTCACGCGCGCGGCAGCAATGCGGATCTCCCGTCAGGATGGTTGATCTACATCGTCGTGGCCGATGTCGAAAAAAGCGCTGCCGTGTGCACTGCCAACGGGGGCAAGGTCATCGTCGAGCCTCGAGGACTCGCGGGCGGCCAATTTTGCGTCGTGGAGGACCCAGGCGGATCGATAGCCGGGCTCTATCAACCCTAGTACGGGCCGCAATGCCTGACGAAAGGAAGCTCGTGTGAGGACCCGGTTTGATGCGCCCGAGTGGCATCGGGCGGTCGCAGCCCTCGTTCGCAGTGGTGACGCCTACGCGACGTGCAGTGCGCTCGTCGATGCGATTGGTCTCGTGGTCAACCACGAGGGAACGTGTCTCCTTGCGTTTCACTCGGACGCGCCGCCGGACATCATCCATCACACGCTCGAACCGGCCGGTGCCAAACATTATTTGGACCGCTACCTCGCCGGGCCGTACCTGCTGGATCCTCTGTACCAGCTGGCATTGCGCGACAACAAACCCTCTCTATGCCGATTTCGCGACCAGACGCCGGATCGGTTTCGCTCCAGCGAGTACTACCGGCAGTACTGCGAGCGCACGCATTTGCTCGACGAAATGGACTTCCTGCTCGACGTGTCGAATCGCAGCACGCTGGCGCTCGTCGTCGGCCGTCGCGAGAAAATGTTCGTCAAATCAGAGCTCGACCGGCTACGCCTGATCGAGGAAATCGTCCATGCCGCGATGCGCAACGTCTGGGAGCGCTGGGCAGAGGGACAGCGTGGGAGTCAACGTGACGGTGAACTGCATCGGCGCCTGACCCGGTGCTTCGAAAACTTCGGCGAAGCGCTGTTAACAAACAGGGAGCGCGAGATCACGCAGCTGCTGCTGCGCGGGCACTCGGCAAAATCAGTGGCGCGGGAGCTGAAGATCGCACCCGGTACGGTTATGGTGCACAAGCGCAATCTGTTCGCAAAACTCGGTATTACATCCCAGTACGAGCTTTTCTCGCAATTTCTCGACGATCTGTCCAGGTCCTGATACCTGCCTTATGGTATTCACCTGGCTAAGCCAGTTGCGACAATCGAATATTAGAGTTGACGGGCTGCGGGATTATGTTGGATTTCGATTTTGGACTTGGCGAAGACATCGACCTGCTGCGCGAGACGGTGAAGGCGTTCGCCAACGACAAGATCGCACCACGCGCCGCGGACATTGACGCTGCAAACGAATTTCCTCGTGATTTGTGGCCCGAGCTCGGTGAACTGGGGCTTCTCGGAATTACGGTCGAAGACGACTATGGCGGCGCTGGCCTCGGCTATCTGGCGCACGTGGTCGCAATGGAGGAAATCAGCAGGGCATCGGCGTCGATAGGCCTGTCGTACGGCGCGCATTCCAATCTTTGCGTGAACCAGTTGCACCGTTGGGGCAGCGACGAACAGAAAGCAAGGTATCTGCCAGGGCTGGTATCCGGCGAGCACCTCGGTGCGCTGGCGATGAGCGAGCCTGGGGCAGGCTCCGATGTCATGGGCATGCGTACGTCAGCCGTTCGCGACGGTGACGATTACGTACTAAACGGTTCGAAAATGTGGATAACGAATGCTCCGCAGGCGGACGTGTTCATCATCTACGCGGTCACCGACCCTGATAACAGTCGACTTAGCGCGTTTGTAGTCGAGCGCGCTGCGCCCGGCCTGTCGACCCCGCAGAAACTCGACAAGCTGGGCATGCGCGGCTCTGACACGAGCGAAGTGCTGCTCGAGGACTGCCGGGTGCCCGCTGCCAACCTGCTCGGAGCCGAGGGCAAAGGCGCAGCGATAATGATGAGCGGACTCGATTACGAACGCCTGGTCCTGGCCGGCGGCCCGCTGGGCATCATGCGTGCGTGCATGGACATCGTGTTGCCGTATGTTCATGATCGCAAGCAGTTTGGTCAGCCGATCGGAGAGTTTCAGCTGATGCAGGGCAAAATGGCCGACATGTACACGACGATGAACAGCTGTCGTGCCTACGTGTACGCGGTGGCACAGGCCGCCGATCGCGAGCAAACTACCCGTTTTGACGCGGCAGGCTGTATTCTGATCGCAGCAGAGAAAGCGACATGGATGGCATGCGAAGCGATTCAGGCCCTGGGCGGTAACGGTTATATCAACGAGTACCCGACCGGGCGCCTGCTTCGCGACGCCAAGCTCTACGAAATCGGCGCCGGTACGAGCGAGATACGGCGCATGTTGATTGGCCGCGAGTTATTTAATGCCAGTAATTGAAACCAAGATCGATCGGGATTCGGAGGACTTTCAACAGAATTCGGCTGCGAACATGGCGCTGGCCGAGAACCTCCGGGAGGTCAGCGAGCAAATCATGACCGGCGGGTCTGCGCGCTCGCGTGAGCGGCATCTCGTGCGTGGAAAACTGCTGCCGCGTGATCGAATCGAAACGCTGACCGACGATGATTCGGCGTTTCTCGAGATTGGCAGGCTGGTGGCGTACCGAGTGTACGATGACGATGTGCCGGCGGCGGGCCTGATCGCGGGAATTGGCCGCGTCAACGATGTCGAATGCATGATCGTAGCAAACGATGCGACGGTAAAAGGGGGCACGTACTATCCGCTCACGGTCAAGAAACACCTTCGCGCGCAGGAGATTGCCGAACAAAACCATCTGCCTTGCATCTATCTCGTTGATTCGGGCGGGGCCTTTCTGCCGCGCCAGGACGAGGTGTTTCCGGACCGTGATCACTTTGGCCGAATTTTTTATAACCAGGCTCGGATGTCGGCAAAAGGCATTCCCCAGATCGCCGTCGTCATGGGGTCCTGCACGGCCGGCGGGGCATATGTTCCAGCGATGTGCGATGAGGCGATTATCGTGCGTAATCAGGGGACAATTTTTCTCGGCGGACCGCCGCTCGTCAAAGCGGCAACCGGAGAAATCGTCGATGCTGAAGAGCTCGGTGGCGGCAGCGTGCATTCGCGAATCTCGGGAGTCACCGACCATCTGGCCGACGATGACGCGCACGCGCTGACGATCGCACGCGAAATCGTTGCAAATCTCAATGTGTCGAAGCACGTCGACGTCAAACTTCGAGAAGCTGCCGATCCCGCGTATCCGGCCGAAGACATCTACGGCATCGTGTCACGCGAATACCGCTTCCCCTACGATGTGCGCGAAGTCATTGCGCGTATCGTAGACGGCTCCGAGTTTCAGGAGTTCAAGAAGCTCTATGGTTCGACACTCGTGTGTGGATTCGCGCATATTGACGGCTACCCGGTCGGCATCGTCGCCAACAACGGCATTCTGTTCATGGAGTCGGCGCAGAAGGGCGCGCACTTCATACAGCTGTGCAATCGCCGCGGGATACCACTCGTATTCATGCAGAATATAACAGGATTCATGGTCGGCAAACGCGTCGAACATGCTGGCATCGCGAAAGAAGGTGCCAAAATGGTCAATGCTGTGGCGACCGCCACCGTGCCGAAGTTCACCGTCGTTATTGGCGGTTCTTTCGGTGCCGGTAATTACGCGATGTGCGGTCGCGCCTATAATCCGCGCATGCTCTGGATGTGGCCAAACGCACGCATCTCGGTCATGGGCGGAGAGCAGGCGGCCATCGTCTTATCGACGGTCAAGCGTGAAGGACTCGAAGCTCGCGGCGACGAATGGTCCGCAGAAGAGCAAGAGGAGTTCGAGTCCGCCATTCGGGACAAGTACGAGGCGCAGGGGCATCCTTACTATGCGAGCGCGCGGCTCTGGGACGATGGCGTCATCGACCCGGCCGATACGCGCCAGGTGCTGTCGGTGGGACTTGCGGCCGCAATGAATCGGCCGCGCGACCACGAAACGCCCTTCGGTATTTTCAGAATGTAACATCCTGCTCCCGA
>JAOTUB010000233.1 GCA_029864095.1 Gammaproteobacteria bacterium
GTTGTCGGGCCTGGCGGTCCCGGCACAGAGGGCGAGCCTCATGATCTCGCTGGCGGCGATCGCGATTCTGATGCGTCGGCAGGTCATGCCGGTTGCCCTCGTTGCGACGGTCTGCGTGTGCATCGTCCTGGTGTCTCCACTGGCTACTCTGGCGCCTGGTTTCAAACTTTCGTTCGCAGCGGTACTTGTCCTGATCTGGCTGGCGCGCCGGTACCGCACAAAATCCGAAACCAGGCGCCCGCAATGGCCATGGCAGGTGCTGCGACAACTTGCTGCGGTGCAGGCCATGCTGCTGTTTGGCTTACTGCCCCTGACGGTCGCGTTATTCAACCGCATCGCATTCGCAGCACCGCTGGTCAACCTGCTTGCGGTGCCGATTTTCAGCATAGTCACCGTACCGTTCACTCTGACAGGTATCGTGCTTGACGGCGCGCTCCGACCGGCAGGCGACAAAGCGCTATTCGCAGCGGCTTTCAGCCTCGACGTCATAGAGCTGCTGATTACGGCGGCAGCGCGGATTCCGGGGGCGGATTTCACAACGCCGCGCATCGCGGGTCCGGCTTGGATCTACGTTGTCCTGCCACTCGCATGGGTGGTTCTTCCACCGGGTTGGCCCTGCCGCAGAATTGCGTATCTGGCCGTTGTCGCGCTGGCCCTTTATCAGCCGCCGCGACCAGCAGCAGGTTGCGCGGATATCGATGTTCTCGACATCGGTCAGGGGCTTGCAGTTGTCGTTACGACGCGCCGGCACGCGGTCGTATTTGACACTGGCCCGGCATATCGCGGCGGCGGTAGCGCTGCGGCTACTTCACTTCTGCCATTCCTCGGGTATCGGAGCATCAATCGCATCGATAAGCTCGTCATCTCTCACGCGGATCTCGATCACGCTGGCGGGGTCGCGGCGATTCGAGCGAACGTTGACGTACTCGACATACTGACGGGGGAGCCGCTGCCCGGTCTGGAGTCAGCCGCGCGCCGCTGCGTCGCTGGCGATAGCTGGCGCTACGATGGCGTGCAGTTCGATTTCGTACACCCGTCGACCGAACTGAAATATCAGGGTAATGACGCTTCCTGCATCCTGATGATTAGTAGTGGTGAGCATCGACTGTTGCTGACCGGTGATATCGAGGGGCCCGTCGAAGAAGAGCTGCTGCGTAACGGCAGCATTTCAAAGGTCGATGCCGTGATCGTTCCACATCACGGCAGCCGAACCTCTTCCAGCCTGCCGTTCGTGCGCGCATTAAGCCCGTCACTGGCAATCGTTTCGGCGAGCTACGGCAATCGCTGGGGGTTTCCGAAGCAAGATGTAGTTGCGCGCTGGCAGGCAGTCGGCGCAAGAGTGCTGGCGACGTCGACGTCAGGTGCGATCGGCATGCGCCTGTGCGCGGCGGGTGGCCTGGTATCAGTGACACGGCAGCGGGCTACGCAGCGTCGAATCTGGCATGAATAAACTGTATATTCCATTTTTCCTCTGA
Organism: Gammaproteobacteria bacterium; assembly: GCA_029864095.1. GTDB lineage: Bacteria > Pseudomonadota > Gammaproteobacteria > Steroidobacterales > Woeseiaceae > UBA1847. The sequence goes on from JAOTUB010000233.1 coordinate 1,476, forward strand.
GTCAGCTTGTATGGTTGAGATAGTCAAATCTGGCGGCTGGTTGATGGCGCCCATCATCCTCTGCGCGATCATCGCAATGGGGATCATTCTTGAGCGATTCTGGACGCTGCAGCAGAAGCGCGTCATTCCCGAGGACCTGACCAGCAAAGTGTGGGGCTGGGTCAAGAAAGACCAGCTGGACCAGAAGCAGATTCAGAGCCTGCATCAGGGATCGGCGCTCGGCCAGATTCTTGCCGCGGGGCTCATTAATCGTGATCGCGAACGTTCGGTAATGAAGGACAGCATCGAGGACACGGGTCGTCACGTCGTACACGAACTTGAGCGCTATCTCGAAACGCTCGGCACGATCGCAGCAATCTCACCACTACTCGGCTTGCTGGGGACAGTCATCGGCATGGTCAAGGTCTTCACGGCAATTACGACGCATGGCGTCGGCAATCCGACGGTTCTTGCAGGCGGTATTGCGGAAGCATTGATAACGACGGCGGCCGGTCTGACTGTCGCCATTCCCGCGCTAATCGGGTATCGCTACTACCGCACCCGCGTCGACACTCTGGTCGTCGACATGGAGAAAGAAGCGATCAAGCTTGTTGAGGCCCTGCACCGTCGTCAGGAAAAGAACAGCTGATGAGACTCAGCTTGCGGATCAGAACGCAGCCCGAGGTCAACCTGACGTCGCTGATCGATGTCGTGCTGTTGCTGCTGATTTTTTTCATGGTCTCCACGAGTTTTGTCAAACAATCGCAGATTGCGATCAGTCTTCCACAAGCGGATAGTGCAGCGATCGTCGAGGAGGTGCCGCAGCAGATCGACATCATGATCACCGAGACGGGTACGTTTCTTATCAACAATCGTGAGCTCATCAATAGTCGTGCAGAAACGATCCGCAATGCGCTGCAAAAAGTATCCGGCGGCGACAACACGTTGCCACTGACAATCAGCGCTGACGCCAACGCGAAGCACCAGGATGTCGTTACGGCGATGGATGTGGCGGGCAGGCTCGGTTTTACACAAATCAGTATTGCGACCGTCAACGATCCGGAGGCAGAGTGAGTTCGACCGAACTCGTGCAATTCCGTGACTAAGCGAATCGATCCGAGAGTCCGCGTCGTCTATCGTCGACTGTGGCGCTATGTCGTGCCATACAAGCTGGTTGCCTGCATTGCGGTGATTGGCATGGCATCGACTGCGCTTATCGAGGCGAGTCTGGTGTATTTGCTCGAGCCACTGATGGACGAAGCTCTGGTCGCACAGAATCTCGAAACGGTGCGCTGGATTCCGATCGCTTTTGTCGCAATATTTATCGCACGCGGTGTATCGGGATTCGCCACCGAGCTGTCGCTAGGCTGGATCGGTCGTAACGTTATCAGCTCGTTGCGTCGCGACGTTTTTAGAAAGTTTCTGACGCTACCGACTCGCTTCTTCGAATCGCACAGCACCGGACCATTACTTTCGCGGCTTACATACAACGTCGAGATGGTTGCCGAGTCCGTCACCAACGTTGTCACGATTGCGGTTCGCGATGTCCTGACCGTCATCGCCGCATTCTCCGTCATGATATTGCAAAGCCCGAAGCTTACGCAGTTCGTCGCAATTCTGGTCCCGGTCATTGCATTACTTGTCCGCGTCATGGGCGTTGCGTTTCGCCGCTACAGCAGCCGAATTCAGGATACGGTCGGCGAGGTAACCCAGGTCACAGAGGAGATCGTCACGGGCAATCGTGTCGTAAAAATATTCGGAGGCTACGAATATGAGAAAGACCGTCTCGATGAAGTTGACGAGCGCAACAAGA
>JAOTUB010000101.1 GCA_029864095.1 Gammaproteobacteria bacterium
TCGGCCCGTTTCCGGTAGAGTGCTGGTGTCAAGTCGATGTGGCTCCCTGAGGGTTAGATGCATTTCATGCCTGATCTTGTCCCCAATTGTGTAACCAAAGTCCCTCGGTGTGTCGATGCGGACGTCAGATATCGCCTGGGCGGAAATTGCCACCGGGGCCAGGTACACAATTAGCGCGGTCCAAAGGCGCATTTTATCGACAGGTGTAATCGGCATGGTTTCGTTATTCAAAAAAGTATCGAGTCACTGCGTCGGGCTCAAATTTGTCAGTCAGATACAGCGGTTTTAGATCAAAATCTGCAAGGCAGCGGCTTATTTTTTCACGATGTTCAAGCAGTTTTTTTTCGAGGCGCTTGGCCAACGACCGCCGCATAAAAACGGTTTGTCGCGTTTGGGTCTCCGAATCGTAAAGATAGGTGATACCAAATCCTGGGATTCGTCCCTCCGCACTGTCGACGAGAACGACGGGGATCACGGTATGTGGACCCAGGCGGCTCAATATCCCTTGTAGCAAGTCGACGGGCAGGTGATAGTCAGACACGAGGAAGACCAGCGCCCGGGCACCGGCTATCTGTTCAGCACCCGCCAGCAGAGCAGTTGCGTCAGCTCCGGAGGGCGCCCAGCGGCGCAACCGCTCCCAGACCAGCGTACCGGCTACTGGGGTCCGGGTAAGGGGCAACGAAAGTTCATCGCGAATGACTGTGTCGCAAGCTGTGAAAGCGAATGGATCACCGACTCGATGCGCTGAATACGCAAGCGAACTAGCAAAGTCAATCAGCAGATCGAATTTGCAAGTATGTCCGACAAAACTCATGGATGCTGATACATCCGCAAGAACGAACACGGGTACAATGCTGCGCTGATTGAATACGCGTACGAGCAGCTGTCCAAACGGATCTCGAAGCGACGCTCGCAGGTCAAACCGCCGCGGATCGCCGGCGACGTACAGGGGTGCAGTTCCCCGGAATTCGAATCCACCACCACGCTGAATACTGTGGTGGCTGCCCGGATAGCTCGATACGGCTCGCCAGGGGACACGATAGTGAAATTCGGTCGCGTCCTCCATGATGTCGAATCCTAAGGCGTTGCGACCGATTGCATGATTCGTTCGGTGAGGTCCTTGGCCAGTTCCGCTCGACGCAATTCATAGGCTGGTCTGAAAAAAACTCTGTGTGCCACGACTGCGAAAAATACCTCGTGAACATCTTCAGGCAATACACTCTCGTGTCCGTTAAACCAGGCGGCAACACGCGCGGCGCGCAGCAGGTAACTCATCCCTCGCGGGCTGACGCCCGCTTGAATCAATCTCGCCATGTCAGTATCGGGAAGGCGAATGCCAAGAGAGCCCGGGTCTGCAGTAGCGCGACAGAGATTCAAGGCATATTGCTGTATCGCGTCGCTCGTATGAATATTGCTTTGAATAGCCATGGCAACGCCATTCAATTCGCGGTAATCCACGATCCCCGACGGAACCTGATTTAGCAGTTGATCCGTGTCGTGAAAGCGAGTTTCGACCATCAGTTGTCGTAACAATCTTGGATCCGTCGGAGACTCGATTTCAATTTCCATAAGAAATCTGTCGCGCGCCGCCGCGGGAATGTCAAAGGTTTCTTCTCTTTCGACTCGATTTCGGTCTGCAAATACCTGCAAATGCGGAAATTTATATTCGCGATTGAATGCCGAAACGCTGCGCTCCGCCATTACGCGAAGCATCAATGAATGCATCTGCGGCCGTGCGCGATTGACTTCGTTGAAAAAAAACGTTGAAAGTGCTTCGCCATATCTGAGCAGCGGTCCCGGTGCAACTTGCGGTTTTCCATCTTCGTCAACAAACGTGTAGTACACCAGATCACTCGGCATGAGGTCGACGGTGCCTTCGATTCGCTCGTAGCCGCCACCCAGCGCGCGGGCCACCGCACGCAAGAGCGTGGTCTTCCCCACTCCGACATTGCCCTCGAGCATGACGTGACCACGGGTGAAGGTCGCGATGCAGAGCAAGCGTATTGCATTGTCCTGGCCGACCATTACTGTTTTGACGGCCTGCTCGATGGCCAGTGCAAGGGCGCGCCAATCCGCTAATCGACCGTCCGACTTCGTAAGTGCGGTCACGAAAATACTTGAACACATTGACAATTCATATTGATTTTTGGGCATTTTCCAAAAAATTCGGCCATGCAATCGAATAGCGCCTAGTCCGTATGCTGACACGTTTCTTATGCTCTGCTAGCATAGCCGGCGGGAGTTCAAAGAAGACGATTGTGGGGTTCTGCAACATTGTGAAATCGCTGGCTGTCACTTTGCTTATTTGTTCGCTGTTGGTGGCTTCGATCGCCCACGCGAATGATTTTCCAACCCAGGCTAGAGTGGAATATGTGTTGCGTTGTATGGATTCCCATGGCGGTCAAACATACCAGACGTTGTATTCGTGCATATGCACGGTAGACAAGATAGCAGAGTCGATCGCATACGACGAATACGTCGAAGCGGACGTGTTCACCCAGTTACGTTCGACACCTGGAGAACGAGGTGGCATGTTTCGGGATCCCGATCGGGCAAGTCTTCTGGTCAAGAAAATTTCTGATGTCACGGAAATGGCGGAAAAATCGTGCTTCGTGGGATTAAGAACCGACACCGCGAATATGGAAAAGGAGCACGGTTGAGTTAGAAGTTGTAAAAAGGCGGACCACGAGGTAATTAGTCGGGGGTTTTACATCCTGGGGTAAGCACTGAACCAGGCGTGGGCGCAATTGAAGTTATACCATCCATCGATGGAGGTTGGGGAAATGAAGAATAGATTATTTGTAATGATCGGTTTTGCACTGGCGCTGGTGATGCCTGGCATGTCGACCGCAAACGACGAACTGATGAAGCTAATGGATGACCCAAACAATTGGGCTATCTGGGGCGGCAATTATGCCGGCCAGCGCTACAGCAAGTTGAATCAGATCAACAATAAGAATGTTGGCGATTTGCAAGTTGCCTGGACATTTTCGACCGGAGTATTGCGCGGGCACGAAGGCGGGCCATTGGTCATTGGTGATACGCTGTATGTGCACACACCTTTTCCAAACAAGGTGTTTGCGATTGATCTGAACGACCAGACCATTATATGGCGATACGAGCCAAAGCAAGATCCGGATACGATTCCGGTTATGTGCTGCGACACCGTATACCGTGGTCTTGCGTATGCGGACGGGAAAATCTTTCTGCAGCAGGCTGACACGCACCTGGTAGCGCTGAACGCCAAAACCGGCGAGATGATCTGGCGGGTCAAGAATGGTGATCCTAAAAAAGGCGCCACCAATACCAATGCACCGGTCGTCGTCAAAGACAAAGTGTTGACCGGCATCAGTGGTGGTGAGTTCGGTGTGCAGGGTTTCCTGGCGGCGTACAATATCTCTGACGGTAAGCTGGCGTGGAAAGGCTATAGCACCGGGCCCGATGATCAGACGCTCATCGATCCGGTCAAGACCACGCATCTTGGCAAGCCGGTCGGTAAGAACTCCGGCACCAACACCTGGAAAGGCGATCAGTGGAAAATCGGTGGCGGGACGACTTGGGGCTGGTACTCCTACGATCCGCAGCTAAACCTCGTGTATTACGGCACCGGCAACCCGAGCACCTGGAATCCCGTGGTGCGTCCCGGGGACAACCGCTGGTCTATGACGATCTTTGCCCGCGACCTCGACACCGGCATGGCCAAATGGGTCTATCAGATGACGCCTCATGACGAGTGGGACTACGATGGCATCAACGAGATGATCCTCGCCGACATTAAGGTCAAAGGTAAAGATCGCAAGGTCCTGGTGCACTTTGACCGCAATGGTTTTGGGTACACGCTTGACCGTGTAACGGGCGAACTGTTGGTCGCTGAAAAATTCGATCCCGCAGTCAATTGGGCGACACACGTCGACATGAAGACCGGTCGCCCCAACGTTGTCGCGCAATACAGCACCCATCAGAACGGCGAAGACGTCAACACAGAAAACGTCTGTCCGGCAGCATTGGGTACCAAGGATCAGCAACCGGCGGCGTTTTCACCACGTACTAACCTGTTCTACGTGCCCACCAACCATGTCTGCATGGACTATGAGCCATTTGAGGTGGAATACACCGCCGGCCAGCCATATGTTGGCGCCACGCTTAGCATGTTCCCAGCGGGCCGAGTCACAGGCGACGGAACGAACAATCTGGGCAATTTCATTGCTTGGGATGCATCGGCAGGCAAAATCGTCTGGTCATTGCCTGAGCGCTTCTCGGTGTGGAGCGGTGCGTTGGCGACGGCCGGAGATGTCGTATTCTACGGTACGCTTGAAGGCTATCTGAAAGCGGTGGACGCCAAGTCCGGAAAAGAACTGTATAAGTTCAAAACACCGTCTGGAATCATCGGCAACGTGAACACCTGGAATCATAAAGGCAAGCAGTACGTCGGCGTGCTTTCCGGAATTGGGGGCTGGGCTGGCATCGGCATGGCGGCAGGTCTGACGGGTGACACCGACGGGTTGGGTGCGGTCGGCGCGTACAGGGCGCTCGACAACTTTACGCAGTTGGGTGGCGTAATGACGGTGTTTGCGTTACCCGATTAAACCGCGACGTTTGCTTAGCAATTGGTTTACATTATGACCCCCGGCCGCATGCAGCGGCTGGGGGCTTTTTTAACGTGCACGGTTTCTTGGGGGTACCATGGGAATTCGCTTTAACTATGTATCGTGTCAACGTAAGTTCGCATGCGTAATTTTTTTCGCTACGGCGCTTATTACATGCGCTTGTGCCGCGGACGACGCCCAGAAACAACAATCGGCAACCGGGGCGGCGTCAGGTCCGGAATCGGTCGCAGAGGAAAATGCTGCCGTCGTTGCAAAGGCGACGGAGGTTACGAATCGAGAATCGACGTCGGAAATCGCCGTGCCTTACTCAGTTGATTGCGGACAGGTCGATGACGCGGGAGAACCGTATTGTTACGTCGATGCTGACACCTATATCGGTTGGCGGACATATCATGGGTTTTGCCACGTATGCCACGCACAGGATGCTGTGGGCAGTACTTTCGCACCGAACTTGCTCGATCGCATGCGCCAGTCCGATATGACTCGGGATTTGTTTGCGCAGAGATTGAGTGATGGTTTCACTGGGCAAATGGGCGTAATGCCGCCCTGGAAAGACAATCCGAATGTGAGTAAACGCTATAACGAACTGTACGCATATCTCACGGCGCGCGCCTCTGGTGCCCTTCCACCGGGTCGCCCTAAGAAAAAACCGCAATCGGATTGATTCGAATAATGATTATTGCTCGTCGCCAGTGGCTTTTGCTTCTCGTTGCATACTCCTTGTCCGGCGGCGTATTTGCCGACGAATCACCGGCATTCCGAGTTTGCGCCGACCCTAATAACCTGCCGTTGTCCTCCAGAAATCAGGACGGCCTTGAAAATAAGATCGCGGAATTGTGGGCCCGCGAACTTGGCTTGCCGCTGGAGTACACCTGGTTCCCACAACGGCGCGGATTTATCCGCAACACTCTCAAAGCGTTGGACGAATCAGGACGTGGCTACAAATGCGATTTCGTCATGGGCGTAGCGGCCGGATTCGACCAACTTTTGACGACAGATCCCTACTATCGCTCGACCTATGCGCTGGTCTACGCGAAGGGGGGTGATCTGGACGACGTGACAAGCGGCAAGGACTTGATCAACATGGACCCTGAGATTCGCAATCGTCTAAGAATTGGTGCGTTTACGCCAACGCCCGGGGCTAAATGGCTTGCGCGCCACGGGATGACCGAACAAATGGTCGCATTTGTCGCCATGTCCGGCGACCCGGCTGCGTACCCCGGCGAGATAATCGAGAATGAGCTCGCGAGTGGCAACCTGGATGCCGCAATTGTATGGGGTCCGATAGCTGGATTTTTTGCCAGACGAGCAGAGGGTGTCGAGATGGCCGTAATTCCTCTGGCATCGGAGCCCGGCATACAATTCGAATTCGCGATTTCAGCAGGTGTTAGGTACGGCGACGGTGAACGAAAACGGATTCTGGAAGAATTGATCCGTTCGACTGCTGCGCCGATGCAAGAAATCCTTAATGCGTACAATGTCCCTCTGCTCGACATTGTAGAAGACACCAATACTGCTCGGTTGCCCGATACCGAATAGATCGCGTGGGGCGTCGGATTCCCTGGAGCGACGGCGTTGCGACCTCTACCGTGTCAATGCGGGTGCAACTTAAAGCTTACTGACCGATTTAATATTCGCGGGGTCTATTTGGAGATCCAGCAGCCTGTCGCGAACGTTTTCGACGAGTGCGAGGCCAGGCAAGAATCAGAACCAACGAATGCGCGTGTCAGTGTAAACACGCCGATTCTTTATTCAGGATCACGGCGTCATGCGAACGGTCACGCAGGAGATATTGGGTTACGCAGCGGGCGACTCCGATAACTTCATTCATACCAACGGAAACTCCGATCAGACACGCTACTATCGTGCAGCGCTAACAAGCACCTGACCACAGCCGAATGACCGTCTTCGGCTGCCATTATCCATGCGGACTTGCGCCGATCATCGACCAAGTCTACGGTAGTGCCGTGCGCTGTCAGCATTTCCACTATATTGGTATGGTCGTAAGCTGTCGCCCGCATCAAGTAGGCTCAGGTTCTTTGCTCGAGGGGTCGGCCGCTGCCGTTGCAGCAGCGGCGCCAACATCGAGGAGAATCATGCAATTGCGGAAAGTTTTTTTTGCCATTGTCCGGTGTTGCATTGCCACGTTTACGCCTTCTCACGATGCGTTCTCACAATTATCCGCGCAAAGTGCTATCGTCCGATATTGACAGCCTGAAAACGGAGATCGATTATTGTGCGAAATCTCGCAGCTTGCCTAACGATTTTGCTTTCCGGAACTGTGTTTGCCGAAGATGCAGTCGAGGCGGCCTCTAGTTGTGTTGTCATTCACGAAAAAGAGGACGCACGGGACGAAACAACGACAACGTGTTTCGAGAACATTGCCCTGGAACGAACTTCGTTCGAATCTGGAGTTTGCCAGTGGAAGAGTGACGCCCAGGCCGCAGCGAATATCCGAACAACGACGCGGTTCGTACCGCAATGCCCGACCACCTACAGCGCCTATTGCGATCGGCTGGTTCTGGGCCCACAGGTGATCGCGCCGGTGAAAATATTTATTTACGATCAATCGGCCGACGTGTTGGCGCGCGCGAAGAAGCAATGCCTGAGCGGTGGTGGTAGGTGGACGACAAATAAGCTGGAGACCGAATAACACCAAGGCCGTTCTGGCTTAGTATTCAAGCGGCGTTTGAGCGACCTGGCTGCGCTCCAATATGATTAAGTAGTATTACGGATAGTGACATCAATCCAACCGAATTAGTGTCTATCCATGCGTGGGACCCAAAAATTCGGCGTTCGTCGCCTGCGGTTATTGCCCATTTTGAGGCAATGCATTCTGTTTGGTTCTGTGTTCGGGTTTTTCGCATTCGTAACTCTTGCAGCAGAAGACGAAACGCTGCCTTACAGCATTGAAGATGGCGTCGTGGACAAGTCGACCTACCTAGGCTGGCGGATCTTTCACTCGACATGTCATGGCTGCCATGGTGTCGATGCCACGGGCACAAGCGTTGCGCCAGATCTCACCGAGCGCGTCAAGAAGCTCTCGTCCCGGGACTTCAGCATCAAGGTTCTGTCGCGATATCGCATCACTATGAGTTCTGAGGCAACGGCTGGTGACGACCAAACCGAGTCGCGCGAAGCATTTCTGGAGCAGGTGCTGCGCCGCGAACGCGGCGATGTGTTAATGCCGGCATGGGATCAAGATCTCAACGTCAAGCCACACGTGCTGGATATTTATGCGTATCTGCGCGCCAGAGCCGATGGTGCTCTCGGGCGTGGGCGCCCACAGAGACGCTCGGACATCGAGTAAGTAAACGGCCTGGCAATTCAACCCGAATGCGCTAGACTTATAGGGTCCGTGTGACAAAACCGATTACAAGAAACTCTGAGGAGACCCACGATGACGACCCCTTCTTTACACCCCACTATCGATAATGGCATCCAGGCGGGCAGTGACAGCTTTGCGGGCGGCACGCTGAAATGCAAATGTGGCTCTGACCCCGTGAAGGTCACGGTTAAGTCACAATCGGCGCACAACCATGTGTGCGGCTGCACCAAGTGTTGGAAGCCCAAAGGCGCTTTGTTCTCAGTTGTAGCCGTTGTTCCGCGCGACACACTTAGTGTAACCGCGAATGAAAACAAACTTGCAATCGTCGATAAATCTGCTGCGATTCAGCGGCACGCTTGCAAGAGCTGCGGTGTGCACATGTACGGGCGAATCGAAAATACCGGTCATCCGTTCCATGGTCTGGACTTCATCCATACGGAACTTTCGGACGACAAGGGCTGGTCAGCGCCGGAATTCGCCGCTTTCGTCTCATCTATCATTGAGGGCGGATACCCCGCCGACGGCATGGATGACGTGAGAGCGAGACTGCGGCAGTTGGGCCTGGAGCCTTACGACTGCCTATCACCGCCGTTGATGGATCTGATCGCCACGCACGCTTATAAATCGGCGTAGTCTGACTGCAACGTTGATGTATGCTGAGCCCGATGACCCCGGGCTCGAACAACTGCGCCTGGTCAATACTGTGGCGTTACTCAAAAGGGCGAAAATAATGGGCAAAACACGACGCTTCATCAGGCAATGTTTTTACCCGCAACTGATTATCGGCTTGTCAATTCTCGGCGGCTGCGACCAGTCGCCGAATACCGAGGTCGATATTCAATCATCGGAGACAAGCGGGATAGCCGCGTCAGTGCGAGAAGCACCAGAATGGCCCACCGATGGGGCATTGGTCTATGTTAGCAACGAGGACTCCGGCGACGTTTCGATTATTTCGACCGCAACCAATGAAGTCGTAACGTCCCTGAGCGTAGGCCGCCGGCCGAGAGGCATAAAGGTCAGTTATGATGGCAAGAAGTTGTTCGTCGCGCTGTCCGGCTCACCCAAATGCCCTCCGTCCATGGCGGATGAAGAGTGCGAAAAAAAGATTACCGATAAAACCCAAGATGGTATCGCCGTCGTTGACTTGTTAACGGCCAGGGTGGAGCGTGTGTTGCCGGGCGGGTCGGACCCCGAACAATTTGATGTCAGTGCCGACAACCGTCGTCTGTTTGTCTCCAATGAAGATTCTGATGAGGCGACTATTGTCGATATCGCCAGTGGCAAAGTCATACAAACGATTCCGGTGACACGTGAGCCGGAAGGCGTGCGTATCAGCCCTGATGGCGCGTTGGTCTATGTAACGGGTGAAACCGATCACAATGTCACGGTGCTGGATGCCACCAGCGGCGCGGTCGTCGCAACCATCGGCGTCGGACTGCGCCCGCGTGATGCGGTATTCACGACCGACGGATCACGAGCGTTTGTCTCAGCCGAACTGGCGCACTCAATCGCCGTGGTGAATGTCAAGCAACACGAAGTTGTCGCGACGATTGAACTGGACGAGACAGCGAAGCCGGTCGGCATGGCGATCTCGTCAGACGATCAGCGCCTTTATGTGGCAAATGGTCGTGGCAAAACGGTTTCGGCAATCGATCTGAATACGCTTGAAGTCATTGGCACGGTGGAGGTCGGTCCACGGCCCTGGGGCATCGGCTTGACCGACGACGAACGTTTCCTGTACACCGCGAACGGACCGTCAGACGATGTTTCAGTAATCGAGACCGAATCGATGCAAGTCGTTACCACGATTAGGGTCGGCGCGTCACCGTGGGGTATTGCGATCGGGCCAATCCCGCGGTAGTCCCGGCATTCAGGTCGAACCAGAGTCGGCGCGGCGACTTAACCAGCCGTCGACTCCCCAGACCATACCGGCGCGGGCGAAGAAAAATGCCACACAAGCCAAAATCATGAATAACTTGAGTCCGTGTCTGGAGAACGGCAAGCCCAGCGCGGCGAGTTCGTAAACCACGAGCAGAAACAGTCCGCCAACGGCTGACGTCCTGGTCAAGAGGCCGATCGTCAGCCCGATGCCAACCAGTCCTTCACCGATCGCGGTAAAATGCGCCAGCAATTCTGCGTTCGGTATCAGAACGTCCTCTAGTAATGCTTGGAACCAGGCGACCGGATTCGATTCTGCATAACCTTCGAGAATTCGCGGTAGCGTCTCAATCCACCGCTCAGACGCCATTGGCACTGGCAGCACACCGCCGAGCAGGACCCATTTGGCCCCGATCGTTTTGATGAACCAGGCGCCCGTGGCGATCCGCAGCACGGCCAACCAGCGGTCAGAATGGCGCATGACGCTGTCGGTACTCAAGACACGGCCTCAGGCAGCACAGAATTTCGCCGGGAATTCACAGAGATTTCAGGCTGAAGCCGACAAATATGGCCCGCGGCGTGGCAGGCCCGACAAAAAGCGGCTGCCCGAAGTCTTCGAACAACGGCACTTCGACCTCGCTCGGGTCCTCGCCCAAGACGCCAAAGGTCTCGTAGTCCTCATCAAACAGGTTGGACACTCGGGCAAATAATTCGATGTGGTCGCTGATGCGATAGCGACCACGCAAGTCGGCCACCACATAGCCGTCCAGCTTACCGACTTGATTGGACTCATCTCCTCGCAGCACCTGATCAGAGTTGTACAATACGTCAAAGCCGACACTCGCGTTGCCGGATATCGCAAAATCGGCACCGAGTTTCCCCGAATGCTCGGGTAGACCGGGGATACGGTTGCCAGAGCGGACGCTGATTTTTCCATCGTCGTCGGCCAACGGATGGTTGGGGCTCAGGACTTCGAAGTCGTCTTCGAACGTCGGGTCCAGGTACGTGTAAGCAAGATACCAGTCAAGCCGACCGGTCGCGCCAGTCAGCATGCTCTCGATTCCAGCGCGTTGGGTTTCATTGACGTTTGCGAAAAGCCCGGTCGCTCGGCCGGTAGTCTGAAAGATGATGTCGTCTTCGTTGATCGAGTGAAAGAATCCGAGATGGTATTCAGCCGAACCGATCCTGCCGCGAATTCCCGCCTCGAAGCCCTTCGCGACCACCTCCTCGAGCGGCGGATCCGCCAGGAATGCGTTGGGCAGCCGACATTCAAACTCGACATCATCCGGGTCCTCCCCCTCCGCGACGGCGATCGCAGCCGCCAGGTCGAAGACGCTTTCGTTACAAGCCAATTCGATCGGCGTAGGCGCGCGGCTCGATTCGCTGTAGCTGCCATAGATGCCTGTGTTCTCGTTGAACTGATAGGTAAATCCCACAGCGGGATTGAAACGGGAGAAACTGTGTTTGCCATTCAGCTCAGGCCGTTCACCGGAGCGGTCGCGAAGCTGCACGTCGGTATCGTTGACGCGGCCCGACAGGGTGAGCGTAAGCCGATCCGTTAGCTCGATTACATCCATTAAATAGAAACTTAAGGTCTTCGTTTCCGTGTCAATGTTGGTTTCGAGTTCGTCCACGAACGCGCCTGTGCCGAGTCCAAGCGTACTGCGGGTAGTCGGATTCAGATTTGACAACTCACTGACAGAATCAAAACGGGAATCACCGGCGAAATAGGCTACACCCAAAATCAACTGGTTGCTTCTTTTGAAAAGGTCATTGCTGAAAGACAATTGCATGTCCGTCCCATAGCTTTCCTGATTCCGGTTGCTGACGTTGTTGATAGCCTCATCGGAAAGCACGCCCGTCCCGGAAAGTTCACCTGTGAGGTCCTCTACGTTGAAATCTCCGTCGAACCCCATAGCCATGGCCGCGGCATTCAAAAAGTCTTCGAGCGCCTCGGCGTCTGCGAATTGACTCTCACAGACATCGTCTTCATCAAAACCAATCTCTTCGAGGTCACCGTTATCCAAGCCGTCGAGCAGGCTGTCGGCACCGCCAAACTCGCACACGGAAAATTCACTAGTATCACCGTTGAACGAATCCGTTTTGTTCTCGCGGTAAAATGCATTCGCTGTGAGTTTGACTTTAGCTGTAATGTCCAAAGAGCCGTCGATGCTCAGCATCGTCAGGTCATTTTCAGTGCGGTCAGGCGCAGTGAAGATAGCGTCGCGGTCGACGGCCAATAGCTCAACAGGGATCGGACCGTTGCCGAGCAAATTGCTGTCGCCAAGCTGCAAGTTGAGATTCAGTTCGGCGTTCGCACCGAGCCACCCAATGCTGCCGTAAAAATTGAGCGCATCAGATTCGGATTGATCGCGCCAGCCATCTTCATCGAAATAGTAGCCGTTGGCGAAGTAGCCCCACTTGCCGTTATTGCCACCGCTTTCCACGGAAGCCACAAGGCGGTTAAACGAGCCACCCGAGACTTTCAGGCTGTGGCCTTCGGTGTTGAATCCGTCTTTCATCTGAATCATTAGGGCACCACCAAGCGTGTTCAAACCGAACACCGGATTCGTGCCTCCGATCAGATTTATGCCGTGAATCGCAGATTGCGGAATCAGGTCCCAATTAACCGTGTCCCCCAAGGGCTCATTAATACGCACACCATTTTGGTACACGGCCAATCCCTGTGCCAACCCAAGTAAAGGTGATGCTGTGTAGCCGCGAAACTGAACGTCAGGCTGCAACGGATTGTTTTGGGCGTCATTGAGGCTAACGCTGCCGAGGTTGTAATTGAAGAAGTCACTCAGAGAAAGGCTCTGTGCGCGTTCGAGATCTTCAGCCAATACAGCTTGCACATTATACGGAATCTTGGCCTCAGGCATGCCCACACTTTGCATAGGCGTAACACCGTACACGATTATTTCCTCATCATCCGCAATAGCATCTGCTGCAATCAACAAAATAGTAAGGCATAAGGATATTTTTGTTTTTTTTAACTTCGTGCAACGCATTTATTTTTCACTTTATACGCCCGACTTTTTGCCGGGCAAAATCTATCCGGCACGTACGACGGTCGTAATTACGCTTCGCTAATTGCTGCCGCGATCTGCTTCGCTAGTGCTTCGACGCCCTTTTCGGTCAAGCGTTTTTTCGTGCCTTTGACCTCGACGACCAGGTCCGCAATAGGTCGCTGCGTTTTTGTGTCTACTACCAGTGCTTTGAAGTAAACAAACAAAAAACTCGCCTTGTGCACTCGACCCACGACGACCCAGTCGCTGGCAGCGTCGCGCCCCAAATTGGCCGCAACGTTGTGGTGTTCGAAAAGATACCCAGTCCCCTTGTCGGCTGCGTTTTGGGCATCGGATTCGATGGTCACCAGC
>JAOTUB010000234.1 GCA_029864095.1 Gammaproteobacteria bacterium
ATTAATCCCGATATGGACTATTCGAAGCTCGATGGCATTGCCGAAGGCACCGCGGCGTCGGACGGGTTCATCGAAGCGATTAATCCCGCTACCGATTGGGTACGCAAAGCCGAACTCGAAGAGCAACTGCTACGCTACTGCAAGTTCGACACTGAGGCGATGGTCGAGATCGTGCGGTTTTTCACCAGCCCCGAATAATCGAGCGGCGGCGCGCTATCACTCAAACCGTCGGATCAATATTCGCGTTGAGCCGGAACAGGTTGCCCGGGTCGTACTGTTTCTTGACCTTTGGCAGCCGCTTGAAGTTGCCCGGGTAGTTCGCGTTCAGCACTCGTTGAGCCTGATCCGAGGCTTCGCTCGTGTACCAGCCGTCGGTATGGGCTTCCACCTCGCTCCAGTACTTCTTAAGTTACTCGACGTGCGGCGCCGCATCGTTTTCCAGCGGCCAGGCAACCAACACGATCATGCTGGCCTGCGACTTGCGGTGCGCAAAAGGCGTCGCGTCGGCCGCCACGTGTCCGATCGCGCCACCGGATTGCTGGAAATACACCGTGACGTTGCGGCCCGGCTCGCCTTCGAAACCGTCGATGAGCTTGTCGGCATGCTTGGCCAGAAACGCGTTGACAAGACCGCCTGCATATACTGCCCTTCGTTGCGCGGGTCAGTGTTGTCTCATATACGCTGCAGTTCGACGTAGTCTTGCGGAGCAATACCGTCGAATACTGGCGTACCCAGCGCGCAGATCGCCGAATGAAGGAAATATCTGCGATTCATGGATATCCCCCTCTATTCTTTTTCTTCAATGGCCAGCGACAGCCTGGCTAAGGGATAGCCCGAAATGAAGCACGGTGTGTTCCTGCCCGAGGGCGTCATAATCGGGTGACGGCGCAGATTGTGCGGTATCTTTCTTTGTCCACTAATTTGTACGCGGGGTGCAGCCTGGGCGTGCCAAAGAAGATCATTGTCATCGGTGGGACCGGTCATTTCGGCGGCCGGATATGCCGTCGACTACTCGGCGAGGCGAGTGCTGAAATCGTCGTTACGAGTCGCGACGTCACACGATCAGAGTCGCTAGTCGGTGAGCTGCAGCAAGAAAAACCGGCCGCGCTGGTTAGCGCAGCCACGTTGGATCAGTCGTCAGAGGAATTCGAAACCGATCTAGAGAAGCTGGAGCCTGACATCGTGATTCACACCGCGGGTCCGTACCAGGGGCAGAGCTACCGTGTTGCCCGGGCGTGTATCGAGAGTGGCAGTCACTATATCGATCTCGCCGACGGTCGTGAGTTCGTGCAAAGCTTTTCTTCCCTGCACGAGGAAGCACAGCGTTGCGGTGTGTTGCTCGTTTCAGGCGCCAGCACCTTGCCCGGCTTGTCGAGCGCCGTCATCGATCATCTAAGGGATCGTTTCGACGCGATCCATGCGATCGAAATGTCGATCGCCCCCGCGCATCGAACGCCCCGCGGGGCGGGTACGGCCAAAGCCGTGCTGAGTTACTGCGGCAGGCCGTTCAAGGTTCTGGAAAACGGGGTCTGGGTAACACGCTATGGGTGGCAGAACCTCAGGACAGAGCGCTATCCGCAACTCGGATTGAGGTTCGGCGGCGCCTGCGACGTGCCGGACCTTGGCCTGCTGCCCGAGTATGTGCCCACGGCGAAAACCGTGACATTCCATGCAGCGCTCGAAGCAAAATGGGAGCAATTCGCGCTTTGGAAAATGGGATGGATAACGCGCCTGCATATCGTTCACACCTGGGACCGCTTTGTACCGGTGTTCCGGTGGCTGAGCGACCGGCTGATTCGTTTCGGTTCAGAGACCGGCGGCATGCAGGTTCGCCTGCTGGGCATTGGCAAAGACCAACGGGCCAAGACCGTCACGTGGAATCTAACCGCCCGGCAGAATCACGGACCCGAAATTCCGTGCACGCCGGCGCTGATTCTGGCCCGCAAGCTGGTTGCGGATCAGATTGCAGAACGCGGGGCGATGCCATGCCTCGGTATGATCACGCTGTCCGAGTTCGATACCGAAGTCAGCGACCTGGACATCGACTGGACCATTGACGAAGCATCTGACGCATGACTGGCTATCTCTGGATAAAACTGCTGCACATTCTGAGCGCCACGGTGTTGTTCGGCACCGGCATGGGCACAGCCTTTTTCATGTTGCGGGCGTATCTCAGCAAGAACGATGAGGCATTGGCGGTGACGACGCGCACTGTCGTCCTGGCGGACTGGTTATTCACGACGCCGGCGGTTGTTATACAAGTGCTTAGTGGTCTCTGGCTCACGAGCAAGCTTGGCATTGCCTTTGATTCGGCATGGTTTGTTGCCGTAATCGGCCTGTTCGTCTTTGTCGGCATCTGCTGGATTCCGGTCGTCTGGATGCAGATACGCATCCGGGACCTGATCGCGGCGGGGGCGGGCCAGGAGAGCTATCGTAGACTCATGCGCAGCTGGTTCGTCTTGGGCGTGTTAGCCTTTGGCAGCGTCATCATTTTGTTTTACCTGATGGTGTCCAAGACTGGCGCGTACGGTTAGCGCGTTGCGCCACTCTTAAATCTCATCAAGCCACTCGGTCAGGAGTGCTGACTGAAACTCATAAAACGGGTTGTAGCGAATGCGCAGGAAAAATTCCGGCGTCAATTTCAGCAGGCCGCGTTCGCCGCGCGGCGCCAGCGCGCCGAGCACTGCGTTGGGGTTGTTCGTGAACGCACCGTTGCCGTACAGCGTGTCGTCGGCACGAAACGGAATCGCAATGTGCGACAGCGAGTACATCTGCGTCGGCCAGCGCAGCTTGGTTGCGTCGATCACCGCCTCGGTCTGCTCAGCCGGCAGCGTGACCGCGTCGATGGCATTGCTGGATGCATCCCGGTTCTTGAGAATCGTCACACCGAAGTCTAACGGCGCCATCGATGTGAAATAGCGAGCAGGATCTTCGGGCCACTTCTTCATCAGATGCAGCATCGTGCTGTTGCGATTGACGTCGTATAGCACCAGCTTGCTGCCGTTGGCCGGCAGTCGCTGGTACAAAGTCGTGACAATGGCCGTTGCACCGACTGTATCGTCAACGACCGACTGGAATGTCAGTACGGGCGGCAAGCGGGCGGCCTGCAGCGGATCGGCCAGGCGCTCGTGCACGCGGCTTGAGATCTTGTGCACCTCCCAGGCGGCACGCTTCGGAAACGACGTGAACTTGAACGGATCGATCTCGGGCAGCACCGATAACCACTTGAACTTCTCGAAATATGGCAGCCA
>JAOTUB010000014.1 GCA_029864095.1 Gammaproteobacteria bacterium
TGAATTCACTGGCCAAGATACCCGGCAGCTTTGCGCGCCGCTCCTCGGGGACAATGGCACCCAGCGCCGGGCCCGCCAGCACCGATGCGCCGGCGATACTGCCCGCGCGGATAAAATCCCTGCGGTTCAGATAGTTATCCTTGCTCGTGATCTCCGACGGGCGGATATCAGCGGGTTTTTTGATCAGCATGGGCGGTCCCCGTTCGTTACCTTCTGATATAGACCCAGTCCCGGCCGCAAATATTGCACGAAATATCACCTCAAGTGATGCTCAGGCCGTGTCGCGCAGGATGCTGATTTTCCTTTGCGACCGGCGTTAGTGCGTTAGCCAGTCGATCAAGATCCGATTGACCTCGTCCGGCTGCTCCTGCTGGCTCCAGTGTCCACAGCCTTCGAGCATGTGAGTCTCGAGGTCCGTTACGAACGGCCGCATCGCCTCGATCTGCTCGGGCGAAATGATAACGTCATCCTCGGCGCCGATGAACAGCGTCGGCACATTGACGAGCTGCGGCACGCCGTCGAGGCTGTGCCAGTTACTGGTCCAGTTTCGATACCAATTGATCGGGCCCGTGAATCCACCGGCCGAGAACGCTGTTACGTAATAGTCGCGCTCCTCTGCGCTCAATAGCGGGTCGCCACCGGATTCCTGTCGCGCAACCGCCGCCAGCAAGCTCAGCACCTTTTTCTGAGCCGGCAGCTGCTCGAACTGTTGCCGCGATACCTGGTTCCTGCGCATCAGCACGTCGAAGAAATGGCCGGGATCGGCGGCAAACGTCCGGTCGGCTTCACCCGAGTCCTGAAAATTGACGATGTAAAAGTCGTCACCCAGGGTATGGCGCATGAGTTGTATGGGATCGACCGGCGTGCGCGGCCAGAACGGGATGTTCAGAATGGCCTGCCGCTCCATTCGTTCGGGACACAACAGAGACATGTGCCACAGCACGAGCGCCCCCCAGTCGTGCCCGACGAATACAGCTTTCTCGAGATCCAGTGCGTCGAGCAGGCCTTCAATGTCGGCGATTAGTTCCTGAATACGATAGTCCTTGACGTCTGGCGGAATCCCGGTCCGACCATAACCGCGCTGATCGGGTGCTAGCGCCCGAAAGCCGGCGCGTGCAAGTGCGGGCAGCTGATAGCGCCAGGAAAACGCGAGTTCGGGAAACCCGTGCAGCAAAATGACTGCCGGACCTTCGCCGTCCTCGTAGACCGCCATGCGGATGCCGTTGGTCTCGATGAAATGAGGTTCAGGAAACATTTCAATGTATTCTCACAGAATGCGCGAAAGGTTGCTCAAACTCCGTCAGGAGCTCGAGGCTCTGGCCGCAGCGGGTGCGCAATCCGCTGCCGTCGTGGAGCTGGATCAGTCAAAGGTCGGTCGCTTGTCGCGCATGGATGCGCTGCAGGCGCAGGCGATGGCGCAAGCATCCGTGCAGCGTCGCGAGGCCATGCTGCGTAACATAGATGCGGCTCTGCAACGTATCGACGACGGCGACTACGGTCTGTGCTGTGATTGCGGGGACCCCATCGACCCGAGAAGGCTGGACTTCGACCCGACAGTGCCGCGCTGCATTGACTGCGCGAGCAAGTCCGAGCGCTAGGGGGCGCATAAATCGCTTGTTTTCTCCCTCGCATGCGGCTAATTTGCCTCGCAAGACGCTGAAGGGGACGAGTAGGCGGGCAATTCAGGCCAAAGCGACCGGGAGATGGTGTAAGCCCCGGGCCGGAATCCGCTGAATATCTCCCTGGAGTCGCTGCCCGAAAGTTAGCCCCGAAAGCTAGCGAATAGACGCAGCCGGCTGGCCCCCGATAAGGGCGACGGGTCTTCGGACCCTGGAGGCGACGGTCGCAAGATTGTCGCGAAACCGGGTGGTACCGCGAAATTCGAAAATCGCCCCGGACGCATCCATTGCGTCCGGGGCGATTTTGTTTGGAGAATTGATTTTGGCATCGACAAAAGCCGTGTTTGATGAAGTTCAGGGCCGTTACGACGGGCCGGCACTCGAACAGGAGGTGCTCGCGTTCTGGCGCGATAGAGACATTTTCTCGAAGACACTGCGGCAGACCGAGGGTGGGCCGCAGTTCAGCTTCAACGAGGGGCCGCCGACGGCGAACGGCAAGCCCGGCATCCACCATGTGCTTGCGCGGAGCTTCAAGGACGCGTTTCCGCGTTACAAGACCATGCGTGGTTACCACGTGCCGCGAAAAGCAGGCTGGGATACGCACGGCCTTCCGGTCGAGCATGAAGTGGAAAAGCACCTCAAGAAACTGGGCAAGATCGAGACGTACGATAAACAGGAAATCGAGGACAAGGTCGGCATCCATGAATTCACACGCCTGTGCCGCGAATCGGTCATGCGCTACATCGGCGACTGGGAGAAGATGACCGAGCGCATGGGCTTCTGGGTCAATCTCGATGAAGCCTATTACACACTCAATAACAGCTACATCGAGTCGGTCTGGTATCTACTCAAAAACATCTGGGACAAGGACCTCATCTATCGCGGTTACAAGGTGGTGCCCTACGATCCGCGCATCGGCGCGACGCTGTCATCTCACGAACTTGCTCTGGGCTACAAGGAAGTCGAGGATCCGTCAATCACTGTGCGTTTCAAGCTTGCCGACGAAGTCGGCACGTTCTTTCTTGTCTGGACAACAACGCCGTGGACGCTGCCGTCCAATCTCGCGCTCGCTGTTGGGCCGGACATCGACTACAGCTTCTGCCGAGCAGGCGGAGAAACGCTGATCCTCGCCGAGGCACTGCGGCAATCGGTGCTCCGCGATCTCAAGCACCGCGTTACGAAAACGGTCAAAGGCGCAGAGCTTGTCGGTACACGCTACGAACAATTGCTACCGTACATCAAGGTCGATTCCGCCAAAGCGTTCCAGGTACTGCCCGCCGATTTCGTCAGTACCGAAGACGGTACGGGCATCGTCCACACGGCACCGGCGTACGGTGTCGATGATTTAGCCTTTGGCCAGGAGCATGGCCTGCCCGTGGTACACGGGGTCGGGCTCGATGGGCATTTCATCGACGAGGTTGAGCCTGTCGCAGGCATGTTCTTCAAGGACGCCGACAAACCGCTGATTCGCATCCTCAAGGATCGCGGTCTGATGTTTCGTTCCGAGCGCTTCAAACATAACTACCCGTTCGGCTGGCGGACGGGGGACCCGATCATCTACTACGCGAAAAACGCCTGGTATATTCGCACGTCGAAATTCCGCGAGCGCATGACCGAGCTCAACAACACGATCAAGTGGGTGCCTGAACATATTCGCGAAGGCCGATTTGGCAAGTGGCTCGAGAACAACGTCGACTGGGCGCTGTCGCGGGAGCGGTTCTGGGGCACGCCGTTACCGATATGGACGGACGGCGAGGGCGAATACCACTGCGTGGGTTCAGTCGCGGAGCTCGCAGAACTCGCAGGCCATTCATTAAGTGAGCTGGACCTGCATCGTCCGGCAGTTGATGACGTGACGTTCGAGAAAGATGGCAAGTCCTGGAGGCGTTTGCCTGAAGTCATCGACTGTTGGTTCGACTCCGGAGCGATGTCCTATGCGCAGTGGCATTACCCGTTCGAAAACGACGACACATTCGAAACGCACTTTCCGGCCGACTTTATCTGCGAAGCCATCGATCAAACGCGCGGCTGGTTTTACACACTGCACGCGATCGCGACACTGGTCTCCGACAGCGTTGCATTCCGCAATTGTGTGTGTCTGAACCATATCGTGGATCAGGACGGCAAGAAGATGTCGAAGTCGCTCGGCAATATCGTCGATCCGTATGAGGTCTTCGATACGGTCGGCGCCGATGCCCTGCGCTGGTATTTTCTCGCACGGTTATCGCCGGACATGCCAAAGCGCATTTCCGTGGAAATTGTCGCGGACGTTGCTAGCTCGTTTATTAATACGTTCTGGAACACCTACAGCTTCTTCGTACTGTATGCACGGCTGGACGACGTCGACCTGACCCGCGATGTCCCGGTTGAGAAGCGGCCGGAAATCGACCGCTGGGCGTTGGCGCTCACGCACAAGACGATCGCGGAATGTACTGCAGCACTCGATAACTTCGACGCCAAGACGGCGGGCGATGCGATCGAGTCCTTTGTCGATCAGCTCAGCAACTGGTATGTACGCCGTAATCGTCGCCGCTTCTGGAAGTCCACTGACCCGGACGACAAGCACATCGCTTATCTGACGCTTTATGAATGTCTCGTCGCCGCGCACAAGCTCATGGCGCCGTTTGCGCCATTCCTTGCTGAAAACGTCTATCAGAATCTCGTTCGCAGCGTGCGTCCGGACGCACCGGAAAGCGTGCACATGGCGAGCTGGCCAGACGCGGTCGATTCCTGGCGCAATGACGAGCTGCTGTTCAATATTGATGTTGTGCAAAAGGTCGTCGGTCTTGGCCGCGCGGCGCGCGGCCAGTCCGGCGTGCGGACGCGGCAGCCGCTGTCCCGGCTGCTCGTCCGTGCGCCCAGCGATCGGGCGAAAAAGGCGCTCGAGAATCATCAAGGCCAGATTCTCGAAGAACTCAACGTAAAGTCGATCGAGTTCATAGCCCGTGATGCCAGCCACGTAAGTTACCGAATCAAGCCCAACCTGCCACGTATCGGCAGACAATACGGCAAACAGATTCCGGCCATTCGTGCCGCACTCGATGCCGCTGATGGTGCGCAGATCGCCGCCCAGGCTGAACGCGGAGAGGACATCAAAGTCAATCTTGATAGTGGTGAGATTTCGCTGACGGGCGCGGATCTGCTAATCGAGACGAGTGCGGCGGAAGGTTTCGCGTGCGCAGAGGATGCCGGTTATCTGACCGAGCTCGACACGACATTGGACGATGAGCTAATCGATGAGGGCGTAGCTCGCGAGATCGTGCGTTCGGTGCAGGACGCGCGTAAGCAGGCGGGCCTCGAGGTCTCGGACCGCATCGAACTCGGTGTTTCGGGCTCGAAAGCCGTGGAAAAGGCGCTAGCAAAGCACCGCGACTACATCATGGCCGAGACTCTGGCAACAGGCTGGGCAGTTGGCCAGAAAAAATCGCTGTTTTCGCTCGAGCGGGAGCTCGGCGAGCAGCGCTGGACGATCGAGATCAGCAAAGCGTAGATTCGTTGCACCACTTGCGTGCGCTTTGCAATATCTGCTATAAAAACTCTACGCAGGTATTTGATTGATTGAGAGTAAAAAAGGACTTGCCGGCTGAGAGGACCGGGACTACATGAGGTAGTTGCTCTATAGCGTGACGAAGCCGCTCGGAACGAAAAAAAGCGGCCTAACAATAAATATACGCTGGAGTGGAAATGTCGTACCACGAGAACCGCTTTTACGCCGCCGTCTCAGTGTTGGCCAGCAATGGCCATATAAAACAAAGACTTATCAAAGCCTACGAAGACAATCTTGCAACCGTCAACGAAGACGAATTGCCCATCGTGGTCAAACAGATGTTCGCAGACATCCAGCATCAGATGAATCGGGTAACACCGCTAAATGGAGAAAGCCCGATTTGCGCCTCGGTGCGCAAAATGTCCGTCGAGGAAGCCTCCGAGTGCGCAGTGTCGATTGTTACCGTCTACAGCGAAATCGCCCGCCTCGGCGGCGCTGGCCAGACGCTGATGCCGATTGATGGCAGCGACAAGAAGCTCGTCCCACCGTTTCTGATCAAATCTAACTGAGCCGCTATGGCTTGATCGGATAGTAGACGTAGGTAAGGAGTTCCGATTCCGGCACCTTTGTCGGATCGCTGACGTAGGATTCCCACGCATCCCCGGCTCGCTCGAGCCCCAGTGCTGCCAGGTAGGCCGCGATCTTTCGATGTGTTGCACCCAGGCTGCGGTACGAGCCGACGTGCCGTACGCGAATGACATTCCCCGCATACGTTCGGCCAACCCGCACGCTCGTTCCGTCGCGGGGCGTTGAATCGTCGACCCCGCGGACTGGAATCGCAGCATCAAAAAGTAACTCCGCACCGCTGAAGGAGCGAGTGATCGCAATGGGCGCGCCGGCCTCGGCGAGGCCCTGCCTGTCGATAAAACTCAGAATTTCGAAATAGGCGTCGCCCATTGCCTCGGAAATAGCTGCTGGCTCGGGAGCCGAACGCGTCGGCAGGTATGCGATATCGGTCGCCTCGACAACAAGCTGCTCGATTTTGAGCTCGCTGAAGTCCGCGCTCGGCAATGTTTCGGCGAGGTCTTTGAGGCTCGCCAGGCCTCGCGCATGGTCTCGCTCGATGACACCGGCAAAGAACAGCGCGAAATAGCGTCCAACAATGTTGTAGCCATAATCGGTCTCGTGGCTCCAGGTAACCGTCGTCGCGCCGCCGTCGTCCCGGATATCGAACCAGGTTCGGGCCGAGCCGGACTCATCGGGATTGATGGCCGTTTCCACAAACTCGAACGGGCGGCTCTGGGTGATGATCTGCGTACCGGTGCCGACGATCGCGCCATCCCAGGTAACGGTTGCGCCGACACCGCGTGCCGGGCCTGAAAAGACGACGCGGGCGTTCGGGTCCGTTGCGGTTAACGGCGACCACACGCTGTGGCGACGAAAATCGTTGACGAGCGCGAACACGGTTGCGGGATGTGCATCGATTCGGGTCTCTACATCGACCCGGGCGTGGCGGGGCAGCACGAGACCGACAATGAGCAGCAGCGTGACCAAGCCAACAATTCCGTAAGAGATCTTTCGCAAGATGTTTTCGCTATCGATAGAGGTGCCGGATTATTCCACAGTACAATGCCCGGATGAACGCATCTGACGCAAGAACTCTGCCTATAGGCGTTTTTGACTCCGGAGTTGGCGGGCTGACGGTACTAAAGGCCTTGCGCGATGCCCTGCCGCGCGAGGATCTCATTTATCTGGGCGACACGGCTCGATTGCCGTACGGGACGAAAAGCCCTGCCTCAATTTCACGCTACGCTTGTCAGGCCACCGCACAGTTGCAGCAAAAGAATATCAAACTCCTTGTGGTCGCATGTAATACGGCCTCGGCGGTCGCGCTTGATGCGTTGCGCGAGCAAATGCATCCGCTGCCGGTCATCGGCGTGGTTGAACCCGGGGCGACCGCGGCGGTCGAGGCGCGCCCCGCCGGGAAACATCTTGTTCTGGCCACCGAGGCGACCGTCAGGCTTGGCGCCTATCGCAAAGCAATCCTCGAAAAGGACCCTGCGGCGAAGATCGATGAACTCGCATGTGAGTTGCTCGTGTCGCTTGCGGAGGAAGGGTGGAACGGCGGCGCGATCGCAGAGGCCATTGTGCGCCGATATCTGATCGAACTGGATGATGCGTCGCGTCATCCGGACAGCGTCATTCTCGGTTGCACCCATTTTCCGCTGCTGAGAAATACGTTCGCCAGCGTATTTGACAAAGGCACATCGATCGTTGATTCGGCCAGCACGACGGCCGCCGCCGCGCGTGAGCTTCTGGACAGCCTGTCGCTGACAAACGACCAGGATGCCCCCGGAACGCTGCGACTGCTGGCGACCGACGGCGCCACACGATTTGCTCGCGTCGGCGGCCAATTCCTCGGTCAGCAGCTGACCTACAAAGATGTGACGATCGTCGATCTGTAGAGACCGTTTCGCCTGTGACCGGCACATTTTTCTCTCTCATGGCTCGGTTGATCGGCAACATCCTGTTGCCGACCCTTTGGGCGCACTCCGGGCGCCCAAAATCGCTCCTGGCGATTTGGTGGCTGCGCTTTACTTCAGTTGACAAACGTCCCGCGCGCAGCCGAAATCTGCCCATCATGTGAGATAATCGCCCTCTTTTTTTGGACGGAGAGCTGCCTTGATTCCCGCCTATACAGTACGTGCGACCTTTCTTTGTGTGACGGCAATTATCATTGCGTCGTGCGGGTCCGAGGCGCCGCCGGAGCCGACCGTCGAGGCGCTGCAGGTCGCCGTGCCGCGGCCCGAAATCTACGCCACGTTCGATCTGCGCGCGGACCTCAGCGACCTGACCGATAGCCAGCGCGGAATGATCACCGTGCTGATCCGGGCAGCGGAGATCATGGACGATCTGTTCTGGCGACAGGCTTATAGCGATGATTATGAGGCCTGGCTGGCGTCGCTCGATGCCGGCGAGGCCCGTCGTTTTGCCGTTCTGAACTATGGGCCCTGGGATCGACTCGACGACGAGAAACCGTTTATCGAGGGAATCGGCGCGAAACCGCTCGGCGCCAATTTCTATCCTGAGGATATGACCAAGGAAGAATTCGACGCCGCGTACCTGCCTGGCAAGAACGGGCTCTATTCGCTGATCCGACGCAATGACGATGGCAGCCTGAAACTCATTCCGTACCACGTCGCTTATGCCGACGAGCTCCAAATGGCCGCGGAGCTGCTGCGTGAAGCTGCCAGCATGGCTGAAGATGCCGATTTTGCCAACTATCTCAAGCTGCGCGCTGCTGCATTGATCAGCGATGACTTCCAGGTGAGTGATCTGTATTGGATGGACGTCAAGGCCAACGAAATCGATGTTGTGATCGGCCCTATCGAGACCTACGAAGACCGGCTGTTCGGCTACCGGGCCGCATACGAAGCCTACGTTCTGATCAAGGATCTCGCATGGAGTGCCCGGCTGGCGAAGTTTGCGACGTTTCTCCCGGACTTGCAGGAAGGGCTGCCCGTTCCTGACGAGTACAAACTGGAATCACCTGGCTCGGATTCAGACCTGAACGCATACGATGTTGTCTACTACGCCGGCCACAGCAATGCTGGCTCGAAGACCATCGCGATCAACCTGCCCAATGACGAAGAGGTTCAGCTGGAAAAAGGCACGCGCCGCTTGCAGTTGAAGAACGCGATGCAGGCCAAGTTTGAGAAGATATTGCTGCCTATCGCAGATTTGCTGGTCGACGAGGCGCAACGTGAGCACATCACCTTTGACGCATTCTTCGCCAATACGATGTTTCATGAAGTCGCGCACGGCCTCGGCATCAAGAACACCATCAATGGCAAGGGAACGGTTCGTCAGGCGCTGCTCGAACTGGCGTCCAGCATTGAAGAGGGCAAGGCCGACATTCTTGGACTCTACATGATCACTGAGCTTCACAAGGCTGGCGAGCTTGGCGATGTCGACCTGCGTGACTACTACGTGACCTTCATGACCAGCGTGTTTCGATCCATTCGTTTCGGCGCGAGCAGCGCGCACGGTAAGGCCAATATGGTGCGGTTCAATTTTTTCGTCGACAGTGGCGCTTTCCTGCGAGACTCCGGGACAGGCACGTATCGCGTCGACTTTGACCGCATGCAGACGGCGATGAACGATTTGTCCAGACTCCTGCTGACGCTGCAGGGCGATGGTGATTATGCGGGCGCGCTCGAGCTGACCAACGATAAGGGTGTTGTCGGAAATCAGCTGCAGGCCGATCTCGACCGATTGACGCGAGCAAATATTCCAGTCGATATCACATTCAATCAGGGCATAGCCGTACTCGGACTCGACTAAACGACAAGAGCAAAGATCAGGGGACTCAATTATGACGAAATCTGTATTGCTCGCAGTGTTTGCGAGCCTTGCCATTGCCGCCTGTGGTAGCGGAACCGACGATGCCACGGCGCCGGGCACTGCGGCGAAACAACCCTGGGCGGACTTTGTCGCGACAGTCGTTGACGACTATTACCGGCAAAACCCTGAGTCCGGATCCGATGCCGGTCTGCACCAGTACGACGGTCAGATGTCGGACATGAGTGCCGCGGGGCTCGAGGCGTACGCCAGCTGGATCGAATCGGTGCTGGTCGAAGCAGCTACTTACACTGACGTCGAGGATATCGAGGCATTCGAGCGCGACTACCTGTCATCGAGCCTGGGTGGCCGGCTATTCTGGCTTCGCGATTCGGGGTTTCCGACCAAGAACCCGCTGTTCTATGCCGAAGCAATCGGTATCAGCGTCTTCATTGATCGTGAATACGCGCCGCTGGATCAGCGCCTCAAGGCATACATTCAATATATCGAGCAGGTGCCTGGCTTGCTTGCCCAGATGAAAGCGAATCTCGAGCCGCCGTTGCCGGCGCCATACGTAGAGATGGGCTACCTGGTGTTGGGAGGCATGGTCGAGTACCTGGGCACGACGGTGCCGGAAGTCTTTGCGCCCGTTGACGACGAGCAGTTGCAGCGCCAGTTCAGCGCCGCGAACAGCGCGGCAATCGATGCGATTCAACAGTCCGTAGACTGGCTTGAAGGGCTCAAGGCGACCGCCACGAACGATTATGCGCTAGGCGAAGAACGTTTCCTCAAGATGCTCAGGACGGGGCAGGGCGTCGACATCACGCTTGCGGACTTGAAGGCCGCCGGGCAAAAAGATCTAGATCGCAATCTCGAGACGCTGCACGAGATCTGCGCCGGGTTCGCACCCGGACAGAGCACAGTTGACTGTGTGCGCAAGGTGCAGAATCGTAAGCCTCCCGAGGGCGCAGTCGGTGGCGCACGGCGGCAGTTGCCTATGCTCAGAAAGTTTGTGGTCGACAACAACATCGCGTCGATTCCCGGCACCGAGGATGCTCTCGTCGACGAGGCGCCCCCGCACCGGCGGTTCAATTTCGCGTATATCAATATCCCGGGCCCGTTCGAGCACGGATTGCCCTCAACGTATTTTATTGCGCCGCCCGACCCCAGTTGGTCAGACGAAGACCAGCGTGCGTACGTTATGGGTGAGGCAAGCCTGCTGGCCGTGTCGGTACACGAAGTCTGGCCAGGCCACTTCCTGCAATACCTGCACTCAAACCGAACCCAGAACAATGTTGGCCGGCATTTCGGCACCTATACGTTCAGCGAAGGCTGGGCGCATTACACCGAGCAGATGATGGTCGATGCGGGCCTGGGCGCGGGCGATCCCGAGGTACACATCGGGCAGCTGCTTAACGCGCTGCGGCGCAACGTCCGATACATGTCCGCCATCGGCTTGCACACCGAAGGCATGACGGTGGAAGAAAGTCAGGCAATGTTCCAGGAAAAGGCGTTCGTGGACTATGGCAACGCGGTCCAGCAGGCCTATCGGGGCACCTACGATCCCGGCTATCTCAACTACACGCTCGGCAAACTCATGATCAACAAGTTACGGGAGGACTGGACCGCAGGCCGTGGCGGGCGCGAAGCGTGGGGTAAGTTCCACGATCAGTTTCTGAGTTACGGTGTGCCGCCGATTCCCCTGATTCGCGAGCAAATGCTTGGCGCAGATTATGAGGGCGATACCGCGTTGTTGCCGAACTAACGGACTGGTCTGCTAGAAATCATCCTTGTCCAGTCGCGGCAGCGTGTGGCCGAACAGCGTCGTCAGGTAGAGCGCGTCGCTGGTTTCCAGGACGCCGGTCAGCGTCGAGAACCGCGCGGCCGGGTCGTGCATGTTCATCAGCACCTCGCCATCGCCATTGATGGCAATGACATGCGCGTAAGGCTCCGCCTTGGGGCGCACTGACGCCGGCAGTCGCTGCGTGACTTTGCGCAGAAACGGCTTGTCAGACAGCTTGTCGAGCAACTCATTGCGCGGCGCGACCATGCCGATCCAGAACCGTCCGTTCATACCGTTATTGATGTTGTCCGGAAACGCCGGCAAGTTGTCGATCAGCACTTCCGTGTTACCCGCGTCCGGCCCTTGCAGCCAGTACTTGAGGATTCTGTAGGACCCGGTTTCGGCGATGAGCAGGTACTGTTGATCGTCGCTGATGGCCACGCCATTCGCGAAGTTGAGACCGTCGATAATTACCCGGGCTTCTCCCGTGATGGGCCTGAACTCGATGACCTGGCCATGCCCGCCATGTTCCATGATGTCGAGCAGACTTCCCTCGTAGGTACCGTCGAACTCAGCGGCCCCGAACTTTGTACTGGCCTCGGAAAAATACACGGTGCCGTCATTGCCGACCGCGACGTCGTCGGCGTATACCAGCGGCTGGCCGTTAACTTCGTCGAGCAGAGTGACAACCGATCCGTCCTGAAAAATTCGTTGCAATCCGACGTAGGCATTCGCCACGAGCAGGGAGCCGTCCGCGTCGGTTTCGATGCCGAGCGGGCGGCCCCCGGCATCGGCAAATACATCTACGTTACCGCGGGAATCGATTTGCAATATCGCGCCACCCGTCGTGGTTGCATACAGATGATTATCATGACCCGCGGTTACATCTTCAGGGCCGTGATGTTCGCCCAGGTCGATACCGCGTGCTGCCTCAAGCTGTTCGTTTTGCTCGTACGGGTCGACCAGGCCGAGGTTGGCCGGCGCGTCCCACGCCACCGGATCCACGGGTACCGGCCAAAGCAGCAGGTACAGAATTGTCAGCGCAAGTAGTGATCCGAGTACTGCGAGTGCTTTCGCCATCCGTCACACCGCGCTAGCGTTGGCCGTCGATCATGCGCAGGAATTCAGCTCGCGTACGCGCATCCTTGCGGAATGAACCAATCATCTGGCTTGTCACCATGGAGACGTCTGACTTGTGAATGCCCCGAGTCGTCATGCACTGGTGTACGGCCTCGATAACCACACCGACACCTTTCGGTTTCAGCACGTCTTCGATGCAATTTGCAATCTGTGCCGTCATTTTTTCCTGCACCTGAAAACGTCGTGCGAAGGCCTCAACGACACGAGCCAGCTTGCTGATACCAACAACTTTGTTTCTCGGCAGATAGCCAACATGCGCCTTGCCGATGATCGGGGCCATGTGATGTTCGCAGTGCGATTCGAACGAAATGTCACGCAATACGATCATTTCGTCATAACCTTCGACCTCCTCAAACGTGCGTTTGAGATATCGCACCGGGTCCTGCTTGTAGCCGCTGAACCAGTCCTCATATGCAGTTGCCACGCGTCTTGGCGTGTCGAGAAGTCCCTCGCGACCCGGATCTTCGCCGGCCCAGAGCAGCAGCGTGTGGATGGCGTCCTCGGCCTGCTTGCGGCTGGGCTTGCGCGGCTTGGTGGTTTTCTTGGCCAAAATTTTTCCCCTTTGCATTCTGCGCGTAGCTTACAGCTCATCGATCGTTGCGACGTAGATACCGCCGACTGGCCGTTCGGGCACTCTTCCTTGCTAGGCGGATTGCCGATCGGTTGCCAGGCCAGTCGGGCAGCTCACGCCCGTCCCACCGAGTCCGCAATAGCCGCCAGGGTTTTTCGCGAGGTATTGCTGGTGGTATTCCTCGGCGTAGTAAAACGTGTCGAGCGGCAAAATCTCGGTCGTGATCTGACCGTATCCGGCGCTCGACAGCTCGGCCTGGTAGCCCGCCATCGACTGTTGTGCGACTGCCTGTTGCGAGGTGCTGTTGGTGTAGATGGCGGAGCGGTACTGCGTACCGACGTCGTTGCCCTGGCGCATGCCTTGTGTCGGGTCATGGCTCTCCCAAAAGACGCGTAACAGTTCTGCGTAGCTGACGATGTTAGGGTCGAACACGACAAGGACGACTTCGGCATGACCTGTGGCGCCAGTGCAGACCGCCTGGTAGTCGGGATCCGGCGTCGTGCCACCGGCATAACCCACCGCAGTCGTGAAGACGCCTTCGGTCTCCCAGAAACGCCGCTCCGCTCCCCAAAAACAGCCGAGCGCGAATACGGCTTCCTGCAGGTGGTCAGGGAAAGGACCTTTGATCGGATTGCCGTTGACAAAATGCATGATTACGGGGCCTGGTGTCGCGCGCCGCGCCGCGGGCGGTAGATGATACCGTCGGCACCCTGAAAACGCACCGGAATTGACTGTGTATTGCCCCAATCGGTCGCGCGATATACCGCGAAGTGCAAGTGCGGCATTGTCGTATGCCCGGTGTTACCCGAATACGCGATCATCTGACCCTGAGCCACGCTCTCGCCCACCGCCACAAGCGCACCGTCCTTCTGCAGGTGGTAGTACTCGCCTGTCGTGCCATCGCTGTGCAAGATCACGATGAAGTTCGCGTACTGCCCACAGCCGTCTTCCCAGCATCCTTTGCTGTGCGATTCTTGTACGCGTGCGACAACGCCGGCACGCGCCGCATGCACGGGCGTGCCGACTGGCATGTCGAGATCAATCGCGAACTCCTCGAGTCCCGTATGACTGAAACGTGAGCCATAGCCCTGAATGATGCGATACGATTTTCCGCTCGAGTACGGCAGCGCATAGAGGTGATCATCATCGTGCACGGCGTCCTTGTCGCCGACAGTCCAGTCGAATGAATAATGATAGTCGCCATCGCTACGAGAGTTGTCATTGCTCAGCAGCATTATCTGTTCTGACTGGTTTGGTGCGAGCGTGCGTGTGACGGTTTTTGGACCGTCGATACTAAGATCACGAGTACGAATTCGCAGCGTGTAGGTAATTGGGTACTCGCGCAGGTTTTTTGCGCGAAGCTCGACGTTGCCGCCCTGATCGACTGCGTCGACGCATATCCACTCGTCTCTGCAATCAGCCGAGGCGGGACCGACATGGGCCAGAAATATCAACCCAACCAAACTAATCTTGAATGAGTGTTTCGGAATCGTTCTGCCCCCCTTCGATTCTGCACCTCGAGATTATTCTTGTTCGGCAGCAGCAGCCCCAGACCGGATCGTATCCAGATCCGACTGACGATAAAAGAACGTGTGTACTAGCGTCTGGTTTGGCGTGGCCATAACCTCGGCATCCTCAAATCTGGGCCGGTAAAGTCGCTGCCGCAGTCCGCGCATCACAGTCCGCTGCATATCTGTAAATTCTGGTGGGTCGGCCTCAACCAGTTCTACCGCAGTCACGCGCCCGCGAGTCGATATCTCGAAAGCCACAGTGATCTTGCCGCGTAGCAATGGGTCGTCACTTTGCAGGCCGTCGTCATTCGCGTCTTCCGCATTGATGTATTCCGGTAAAATGCCCTGCTTGAGAGGCACAATGCTTTCAAGTTGCGCGCGTCGGACGTCCAGCCTAGGTTCATCCCGATCCACAGACAATAGCTCCCAAACGCCAAGATAGATCTGTTGTCCGCGCTGCGCATTGCCTTGATAAATGTAATAGTCGCCAAGTGCCAGATTTGCCTGAGTGACTGCCTGCCAATCGGACTCCGGGCTGTCGCCGGCAATTCTTGCGGCACGTTTAAAATAGATCTCGCCGGACGACATATGTGTGTCCTGATACGATGCAGAACCCGACATATCGATGTAGAAAAACGATTTGCCTAGCATGATCAACGGCTTGACCAGACGCATATCATCCTTGCCGACGTTGACTTCAATAATGCGGATGACGCGACGATAGGTCGCGCGCTCATCATATATAAGCCCGGCGCGGTGCTGCCAGGCCGCGCGACGCATCAGGGATGGAATGAGACCTAATACATCAACGTCATGCCTGCGGACCTGCAGCGCGTAAATCGCATCCTGCGCTTCCTTGGCCGCATCGAGATCACCCATGCGCAGCATCGTCTCGGCGATGGATTCGAGCAACTCAATCTGATCGAGATTGTGCGGGCCTTCGTTGACATGAGTGACATGCACTGCGCGCTCAAATGTTGCAGACGCGAGGTCGGGTCTACCGCTCTCGAGCTGTGCTGCACCAAGGCCTTTAAGTGGATTAACCAGCTGCGCGTTCAATCGATCTTCATTGTCTTCGATTATCTCGATCGCAGTCTGAAAATTCTGTTGCGCGGCGTCATATTGTTCGGTCCGGTGCTGAACAATTGCGAGATTAGTGAGCGCTTTCGCAAATTCGTTCGACTGCGGGCCGCTTGCGCGGATAGCCAGCTCGACGATGCGCTTTGCAACCGTGTCGGCTTCGTCTAAAACGCCGTCATCCATCAGCTGTTTGAATAGCGCGAACTCGTTTGCCAGTGTTTGTGAATCGTTCGCCTCCGGTACCGACATTTCCTCCGGATCGTCGACTCCCTCGTCGATTCCTTCTTCGGCAACCGGAACTATTTGGCCTTCCTGCACGGTTTGCGGAGAAATTTCCCGCTCAACCTCTTCGGCCGGGGCGCTAAGGGTGACATTCGCCGCGTTCACGTTGGCGGCCCCAAGCAAGAGCAGCGTAAGCGGGATAAGGTTGGGTATTTTTGTCATCGCCATGGCTAGCTTTTCAGACTTCCCTAGACCCGATAAGTTCTGCAACCCGGTCGCCCCAGGCCACAGCCCAACTATACCTAATTACAGGTTCAGGCCAAGCTGCTGCTGGCCCGGGCGTTGAAACTGACTGCAGTCCAGCTGGCGCTGATAACGCTCCGAGACCAGGCCGTGGCGCCTGCTGGCGGCACGGAATCTCTCGCCGAGCATATCTGCATAAGCGCCTCGCCCGGTCTGGCGTATACCGAAGCGATTGTCATAATCACGGCCGCCGCTGGCTTGCCGCACCAGACTCATGACGTGCTCTGCGCGATCCGGGAAATGTGCATGCAACCACTCGACAAATAGATGCTTCACTTCATACGGCAGGCGCAGAAAGATGTAATGTGCATCTGACGCACCGGCCCGTGCCGCTGCCTGCAGAATTTTTTCGATTTCGCTATCGTTGATCGCCGGAATAAGCGGTGCCATCAACACACTGGTTGGGATGCCGCTCGACGTCAACGCTTCGATCGCTTTGAGCCGCGCTTCTGCGCTCGGAACGCGTGGCTCCATGATGCGCTTCAAGGCGTCATCCATGGTCGGCAGGCTCACGGCGATCGAGCACAAACCGCGACTGGCCAGGCGTGCCAGCAAATCAATATCACGCGTGATTAGCGCGCCTTTCGTAATAAGATTGACTGGATGGCAGTGCTTGTCGAATAACTCCAGCAGCTGCCGCGTAACGCGGGTCGTCTTTTCAGCCGGTTGGTAGGGGTCTGTATTGGCTCCGATCGTGATCGGTCTGCACTCATAGGCGGGCTTTTCCCATTCCTCGAGCAGGCGGCTGGCTGCATTGGGCTTATAAAAAATCCGCGTCTCGAAATCGAGTCCCGGGGACAGGTCCAGATAGCTGTGACTCGGCCGCGCATAGCAATAGATGCAGCCGTGCTCGCAGCCCTGATAGGGATTGATAGAGCGATCGAACGGCACATCCGGCGACGTGTTATGGCTGATGATCTTGCCGGCCTGCATGGCCGAGAGCACTGTCTCGGGTGCCATATCGTCCTGCCGGGCGGTTTCTTCATCGCTGTATTCAACGAACCGGGCGGCAAAGCGGCCGTCATGCTGCGAAATCGCGCCGCGACCTTTACGTGGACTCGGAGACACTGGACACCTCGATACTGGATAAAAACACAGTATTCGACAACTTGCTCTGGGTCAACTGATCGGTCTGCGGTTGGCCGTGGCCAGGATGTTGCTCATCGCAAGTAACGCGCAGCTCCGCGAACTCCCCCAAGCGGGATCGAGACATGACGATGAGTGAGCTTCGGGCCGCGGCTGCCAGACTAATTAAGGACTCTGTATCTAATTAAGGACTCTGTATCCGCGCCCACTCATGCAGCGCTTGAACACGAGCTGTTTTTCCCGGTCCGCGTCCAGGCCCGAGCGCGTGCCGCCGTACAAGCCACCGACGGCCGCGCCTTCGGCGACGTCGCTGGAATTGCCGCCAACGGCGCCCGCGGCCGCACCGATGACCGCGCCGATTCCGGCTCCTTTGGCGACGCCCTTCGCCATGACGACCTCATCCGTATAGGCCTCACACTCCCGCCAGTCACGGTCGTACTCGTCCTTGTCGACACCTCTCATGTCAATAATCGGATTGGGGTTCGCAGCGCAGCCCGCAGCGAGTGCGACCGTAAACGCCAGAATGATTGACTTGATTGCGTCCATCACGATTCCCATTAAACTCAACTACCCTCGATACAACAACGCAGCAGTCTTGGCTCCGTTGACAGGATGCACGGTATATTTGGATGGCCCCGACATCACATAGTTCAACCGCGCGCGCAATCCTCTACGCGTTCCTGGCGAATTTCGGCATTGCCATTGCCAAGACCTGGGCTGCTATGGTGACCGGTTCCGGC
Organism: Gammaproteobacteria bacterium; assembly: GCA_029864095.1. Classification (GTDB taxonomy): domain Bacteria; phylum Pseudomonadota; class Gammaproteobacteria; order Steroidobacterales; family Woeseiaceae; genus UBA1847. Next base: position 17,884 of record JAOTUB010000014.1, read on the forward strand.
AGCATGCTCGCGGAGGCGATTCATTCCTATGCCGACACGGGCAACCAGGTGCTGCTCTATCTGGGACTGACGCAGTCGCAGCGCCCGCCGGATTCCAAGCATCCGCTCGGCTACGGCAAGCTCAGCTATTTCTGGAGTTTTATCGTCGCGCTGCTGCTATTCAGCCTTGGCGGCTTGTTCTCGATTTACGAGGGCTGGCACAAATTCAACCACCCGGAAGAGCTGTCACAGGTCTGGATCGCAATTGTTGTTCTCGTGATTGCGATCCTGCTGGAGGCGGGCTCATTACTTGGTTGTCTGCGTGAGATTCGCAACGTGCGCGGAGACAGGCCGTTTCTCGAGTGGCTTGAGCACACGCGCAATTCCGAGCTCGTTGTCGTGCTCGGCGAAGACATAGGCGCGCAGCTAGGATTGATTCTGGCGCTAGGCTTCCTGATTGCCGCTTCGATAACCGGCGATCCGGTTTACGATGCGCTTGGGTCGATGTGCATCGGTGTGATTCTGCTCGTGATCTCCATCTTCATCGCCTGGCGCGTCAAATCACTACTGGTCGGTCGTTCGGCCGATCCGGAGATTCAGAAAGCGATCGATGCAATCATCGCTGACGAAGACTGCATCGATCGCGTGTTCAACACGATTACGATTCAGTTCGGACCCGATACGATGCTCGCCGCCAAGCTCAAAATGCACCAGGGAATAGACATCGACGCGGCGGTCGCAATCATCAACACTCTCGAGCGCAAACTGAAAGAGCGAATCCCGAACTTGAAATGGTGTTTCATAGAGCCCGACGTCACAGACTGACGCCGGGTACGGATCGTACTAGGCGGATTCTTTGTACAGGTGTACGTCCCGTTGCGGGAACGGGATTGAGATACCTTGCTTGTCAAAGCGCTTCTTGATGGCTTCAGTCAGGTCAAACTTGACGGCCCAATAGTCGCTCGTATTGACCCAGGGCCGCACGACAAAGTTGACGCTGCTGTCGCCAAGCTCCGAAACGGCGATGGTGCACGCCGGCTCGCCAAGGATACGATCGTCTGCCGCGATAAGGTCCTGAATCGTGCTACGGACCTTGTCGAGGTCATCGCCATAGCTGACGCCGACAACCATGTCCACGCGCCGCGTCTCGTTCGCGGAATAGTTGATGATCACACTGTTCATGACCTGGCTATTGGGCACGATAATAGTCTTGTTGTCCGGGGTCTTAAATGTCGTCGTCAGTATTTGCACGCCTTCGACCGTGCCACCGATACCAGCGGCTTCCACGTAGTCGCCAACGCGGTAGGGCCGAAACAGCACGATCAGCACACCGGCGGCAAAATTTGACAGCGAGCCCTGCAGCGCAAGGCCTACAGCGAGGCCGGCGGCACCAAGAACGGCAATCAACGACGTCGTTTGCACGCCAAGCGCGCCGATCGCAGCAATAATGACGAAAACGAGCAGCACCATGCGCACGAGATTGGTAACGAACGTTTCGAGCGTCTTGTCGACTTCCTGTTTCTGCATCAGGGCCTTGAGGCCGCGTACGAGTATGCCGATGATCGAGCGACCGACGACGAAGATGACCAGCGCGGTCACGAGATTGATCCCGAACTCCACGCCAGTGGTCTGCAGTAACCCGAGAATTTCGGTCCAGTCGAGCCCCAGGTCGGGGAGGTTTGCTTGATCCATTTTGCTTTCCTTTGTGCTGGCTTATGTTGTCTTGCTGCGCAGAATCAGCCAGTTGCCCGCGAGCGTCAGCATAATGCCAAGCGCTGCGATCGCGGTCCACCGGTACCCCTCGACGACTGTCGAGATTGCCAGAGCGACGACCGGGAACAATACCGAGCTGTAAGCGGCGCGAGCTGAACCGATGCGGCGAATCAGTGCCAGGTAACAGCCGAACGCAATGGCCGAGCCGAAGACCGCCAGGTACGCAAGTGAGATAATGTAGCCCGGTTGCATCGAAAAATTGAACTCTCGTCCGAGCCAAGCTGCGATAAGCGAAGATAACAATGCAGACCACGCCATGGCATGTGCATTTACCGCGATGACCGGTAACTCGTGTCGCGTATTGATGACGGCCGTCATATTGCCGAACGACGCGAGGATAGTCCCAAGCAGAACTAACGACATCCCGACAATCGTATTGTCCCCAAAGCTGAGGACCGAAACCTCGGGCCAGAAGATCATCGCTATCCCGCCGAGCCCTAATAGTCCGGCGATCACTAGCCGGCCATCGATTCGCGTATTGAAGAAGATTCGCTCGTTGATCGCGTTGAAAAGCACAATGCTGCTAAACACAACGGCAACCAATCCCGATGTGATTCGTGCCGTCGCGTAATACACGAGAAGGTAATTCAGACAGAAGAGCAACGTACCCTGCAATAGTACAAAGCCATAAGCATTTGCAGGAAGGCGTATTTGGCGCCCTGAAATCAGCGCGTAGCCATAAAGCAGCACAGCTGCAATGCCGAATCGGTAACCGACAGACACCTCCGCGGCGACGACGCCGAATTGAAACGGTATTGCCGCCCAGGTGGAGCCCCAGATCATGACGACTGCGGCGTACAGGAATAATACCTGCATGCATCTACTGACCGGGCGTTCCGGCCGTGCCCGGTTGGAAGCGGAAGATCGTATACGGTCCGCTGGACCTGATGTGCGCCTGTGATTGCAGTACGACATCGGCCAGTGCGCTGTCAGCAATATACAACCAACCGTCGGGCCCGAACGACAAAGCGTCGGGCCAACGCAATCTTGGTGAACGGACGAGCGTGCGCAGATCTTTCTCCTTGTCGACCACGAAGATCGAGCCGTGTTCGACGTCAGTGATGTAGACATTACTTTCGACGTCGATGCTCAGGCCGTCGCTGAGAGGCTTTGTCACGTAGCGTTCGATTCGCGCGGCAATTTGTGCATTGGGTATGGAAGGGTCGGTGAGGTCGCTCAGCCGGACCCGGTAAAGGCCCGATCCGGTCAGCGCGCCGAAAAACAACCACTCATCGCCAAGCGCGATGCCATCAACGCCGCCGCGAAGCGACACAATGCCGCCACCGAAAGTCATTTTCCGGTCCTGACTCCGAATCAGATACTTCTGCGCAGCGACCGACAGATGTGATTCAAGGACACGCCGGGCCGATGCCGATTCAATGTCGTAAACGATGATTGCCGGCTTTTTTCGCCAGAAGCTCGCGTCCGCAATGATGATCGTCCTGCCGTCCGCGCTAACCTGCAGGTCCTGCAGGAACGAACCCACCGGTGCGATGTCTTTGGCGAAGCGTTGATCGTGAACCAGATTGCCGGTGTCGAGATCGAAGGCGAGCAGACGCGCCGTGCGAATTCCATGGTTGCCATGATCGACTGTCCAGAGACGATTGAACCGATCCACGACGACGCCGAGAACCGTGTCGAACAGGCGCGCCTGCGAGGCACCGTCTGGAAACGGCTCAGATGCACCGTCCACGTACTCTAGTAGCTTGTTGCCCTGGGGTCGGGATTCGGGGTGCACTGTAAAAAACAGCCGGCCGGTCGCGCTAACGGCGACATTGCCAATGGGCTCGGGATAGGACAGGACCTCTTCGATAACATTCTCACCGAGAATAGGCGGAGTCGAAAGATCCGGGTATGGGTCGCCGCCACCGTATCGTACCCAAACGGTGGTCGTTACGATCACTGCCAGTATCAGCAGGAACAGCAGGATTTTCTTCATTTTTGGCTGCTGTCCTCAGTGTGTTCTCCCGGACCGGGATTCTACATGATTGCCGAGTCGTGTCAGGCGAGAAATGCAACGACCCACGCGACGATAATGATCAGCAGCGCGAGCACCGCCGCAGAGATTTGCCAGCGCGGGCGGACGAGCTGGTCGCGCACCAGCGTCAGTAACACACCACCGCTAAGGCCGCAGAGAAAGCCCATCAGATGCGCGCCGACGTCGGTATTGGATTCGGCGCTGCCGTCACCCGTACCCGTGTACATGAGCAGGGCGAAACCGCCGACGATCGGACCGACCCGGTACGGCCATTTCTCCTGCGACATCAGTTTGGCGCGCCAGACGAAACCGGCGAGCAGGCCAAGTGCGGCGAAGACGGCCGTCGACGCGCCGATCGAACGATGCGATGACTCGAGCAGCAGGGTATTAAGTGCATTGCCCGAGGCACCGGCCAGCACAATGGCCAGCCAGGCAATACCCGGGCCGAGCAGGCGGCCGGCGAACAGGCCGAAAAATGCGCCGAACACGAGGTTTCCGAGCAGATGGCGCAGCCCTGCATGCAAGGTCAGCGCCGTTATGGTTCGCCACCATTCGCCCGCGCGGACCAGCACGCCGTCGACACGTCCTGCACCCACCCAGTCCTTTGCAAAATACGATTCGCCTGCGAGCCACGCCACGGCACAAATGACCAGGACGTAGGCAACGACGCCGGGCAACGCGTTCTGATGGACGAAGGGTTTGACTACTTTCGGTCGCCGCGGAGGGTTCTCCTGCTCATAGAGCCGGAGCTCTTGCATCGCTCGGGCCGAGTATTCAGCCGGTACGATCACAGCACATCCTGCAACATCGTCGACGATTTCATAGGGAATTTGTAATGACGTAAGCACAAGGGCGCGATCCGAACACGCCCGCCGGTTGCGGCTTTCAAATACTACTCTCATGTCACTAATCATGGTTTGCGGTAAGCTTAACAGCCGCTTTGAAGCCGAGACAGGGCCCGCTCATGAGACACTCTCCGATCGTTCTGATGATTGCCGTATGCGCGACCAGCGATGTCGCAATTGCCGAAGTTGTTGATGCGAGCCCAGGTGGTTTCTCGCTCGTCCAGGAAGTTGCTATCGATGCCCCAAGGAGCGATGTCTGGCGTGCGGCGGTCTACGAAGTTGGTCAGTGGTGGAGTAGCAATCACACAATTTCGGGTGACGCCAGGAATATGAGGATCGATCCCAGGCCGCAGGGTTGTTTCTGCGAAGCGATCGGCGAGCATACGGGCGTTGTGCATCTTACGGTTACCTTCGTGAATACAGACGTACTGCTGCGGCTCACCGGAGGACTCGGCCCGCTCGGATTGATGGGCGTAAGTGGTAACATGACGTGGGAGTTTTTCGATACCGAGGCGGGCACGCGCGTCGTATTCTCATACGTCGTCGGCGGTTATAGCCCCAGCGGACTGGATGAAATTGCCGGGCCGGTCGACTTCGTGATCGGTGAAGCGCTGCAGCGGCTCAAAGCGCATATCGAGACCGGTGATGCGGACAACGCCAGTATCGAATGAGGCCCCTGCACCGCGGCCTTCATCAACCGTTGTGCTTGTCCGCCCGGCAGACCCGGCGCCCGAGATTTTCATGGTAAAGCGTCATGAGCTTGCCTCGTTTGGATCTGCCTATGCATTTCCTGGCGGTGTACTCGAGGATGCTGATCGCCGTGTGCACGATCGCTGCGTCGGTGTTTCACCTGCCGCTGCAGGTCGGCTGCTGGGGCTCGAAAAGGGCGGCCTGGACTACTTTAGTGCGGCCGTGCGTGAGCTATTTGAAGAGACGGGCGTACTGCTTGGACAGACGCGGTTCGATGCGGACAAACTCGTTGAGCTTCGCGTGAAGCTCAACGAAGGCTTTCTGACCTGGGACACGTTCGCTGCCGAAGGCGAACTCGAGCTGCAATGTGACGCGCTCCATTATTTCAGTTTCTGGATAACGCCTGTCGGGTTGCCAAAGCGCTACTCGACGCGCTTCTTCCTCGCAGAGCTGCCTGCAGAACAACAGGCGGTCCACTGCGGCAGCGAACTGACTCAGTCATGCTGGATGTCGGCGCGGGACATCCTCGTTGCCCACGAAGACAAGAGAATGACCGTGCATTACCCAACCCGCAAGACGCTCGAACGCGTGCAGCAATTCAATTCAACCCGTGCGCTGCTCGAATGGGCGCGATGTTGTGCAGAGAAAGGTGTGATCTGTGACCAACCCGCCTTCGGGCCGGACCTGCTTCGATGACGTCGTTCGGTCCCGAAATGCCGGACTACAGCGAACTCGCGCCGGGCATCCGACGCATTGTCGCGCCCAACCCGTCAATGATGACCGGGCCCGGAACCAACACCTATCTCTTCGGTACTGAAGAAATCGCCGTGGTCGACCCGGGCCCGACGATCGGCAGGCACCTCGACAACATTGTCGAAAAAGCCGCTGCCCCGATTCGCTGGATTCTCGTGACGCATACGCACCCTGATCATTCGCCCGGCGCGGCGCTGCTCGCCGAGTCGACAGGTGCCGAGCTGCTCGGGATGCCCGCACCCAAAGGTCAGCATCAGGACAAGTCGTTCATTCCGACTCGCGTTCTGGCAGATGGCGATGCATTGCAAACGGACGAGTTCCGGCTCGAGGTCGTGCACACGCCCGGGCATGCGTCGAATCATGTTTGCTACCGGCATGAAGCGCTTGATTGGCTGTTCACTGGCGATCATGTGATCGATGGTTCAACCGTCGTTATTGATCCGCCCGACGGCAACATGAAGCACTACCTCGAGTCGCTGCAGCGCGCCAGGGAATTGCACTGCGATGCGCTGTTGCCGGGTCACGGCGAGCTGATCGACGATCCCGTTCGCATCATCGACTGGATAATCGGTCATCGACTGCAACGTGAGGCGAAAGTGGTTGCCGCGATCGAGGCTAACCCTAACCTGACAGCGCACGCGCTTGTGCCACATGTCTACAAAGACGTAGATCCGAAACTTTATGGCTGGGCAGAACGCTCGCTGCTTGCGCACGCGCTGAAACTCGAGGCGGACGGCGTCGCAGTTCGGAGCAGGGGGCGCTGGACCGTGTATAGGCCCGCCACGGCGGGCGATGATCGAGTCTAAATCATTGTTTTTACTTATAAAGTTTTGTTATTAATGTTCCACAGAGGCAACCCGACCGGGCGCGACGTGGGCAATTCAGCGAATTGCCGCAGGCCTGACTCACCCCCGGGGAGCGGCTTGATATGATCGATCACTTCGCATAGCGTACGCGGGCCAGATTTTGAGGACCACCACATGACATTCGTTGTCACCGAAGCCTGTATCAAGTGCAAATTGACGGACTGCGTCGAGGTTTGCCCGGTTGACTGTTTCCACGAAGGACCGAACTTTCTCGTCATCGATCCCGAGGAGTGCATCGACTGCACTCTGTGCGAACCCGAATGTCCGGTCGAGGCGATCTATTCCGAAGACGAATTGCCGGCGGGTCAGGAACATTTCCTCGAACTCAACGCGGAACTATCCGCGGAATGGCCGGTTATCACCGAGATGAAAGACCCGCCCGACGATGCCGACGAATGGCGAGACGTGAAGGACAAGCTGCAATACCTGGAGCGGTGAGGTTATTCCGCGCGCGACCGGAATATTTGTCCCCCTAATTCTCGGTTGATCGGCAACATCCTGTTGCCGACCCTTTGGGCGCACTGCGTGCGTCCAAAATCGCTCCTGGCGATTTAATCGCTGCGCCTTATTTCCCGGGGACAAACATCCCGTCCGCGCGCCCAACGAACCTGCATCGAACGGCCAAGGGGCCGCGGCATCTACGACGATCCGATGAACGAGATCAGCACTTCGGCGAGTTCTTCGCCTTTGTCCTCCTGCAGGAAATGGCCGGCATTGCGTATCTTTACGTGTTCGATGTTCCGTGCGCCAGGGACGCGGTCCTGAAACGGACGTTCGCCGCCGCGGGTTATCGGGTCACGGTTGCTGAACGTCGTCAGAAACGGTTTATCGAATGTCGATAACAGCTGCCACGCGCGCCGATTGTCGTCGCTGGCGACGTCGTCGGGTCCGGTCGGCACGAGTGCTGGAAACGCGCGCGCGCCGGCCTTGTATCGGGCCGAGGGAAACGGCGCGTCGTAAGCTGCTACCTCGGCTTTCGTGAGGTCATTGACGGTGCCGGACTGAACGATACGGCCGACCGGAAACCAAGGGCTCCAGCGGGCAAACGCACGCCAGATCCTGAATGCGCGCGGAAATTCCTCGTCGCCGGTCGGCATGCCGCCGTTGCCGAGCGCGATGCGCGCAAAACGGTGCTGATTTTCTGCCGCAACGCGCAGCCCGATCAGGGACCCCCAGTTCTGGCAAAACAGCGTGATGTCGTTGAGGTCGAGCGCCTCGATGAACTGCCGCATCCAGTTGACATGACCGGCATAGCTGTAGTCGCTTCGCGCAGCAGGCTTGTCAGATCTGCCAAAGCCGATCAGGTCCGGCGCAACGACCCGATGCCCGGCGCTCGCGAGCGGCGGGATCATCTTGCGATACAGATACGACCAGCTCGGCTCGCCATGGAGCAGGAGTACCGGGGCGGCGTCGGCGGGTCCCGCGCCGACGTAGTGCATACGCAAACCGGCGATCTCGACGTAGTTCGGTTCGAAGCCATAGCCCGGGAGGTTGGCGAATCGATAATCTGGTGTGCGCAAGGCATTCATGTGCTGACAGCTGTGTCGCCGGGAGGACAATGTCACTATCATAGATGAGTATGTTCCTCCAGCCGCCACTGAAGATAAGCATCCGCGCAAAGATCGTTCGCTGGATCACCGGCGCGCTGATCAAGCGCATCGACGCGAAAACGGCGAAAGTCGCTTCGCTGCGCCGGCGTTGGCATGGGTTTTCCGTAATTCTGCGGACTGTGTTTGGCGTGAAGGCGAATCGCTCTGCGGTGCAAGGGCTTCCAGCGTTGTGGATGCAGCCAAGACGGGCAACAGATAACAAGCTGTTGCTGTATCTGCACGGCGGTGCCTACATCATGGGCAACATCGCAACGCACCGGCAATTCGTCAGCTTCATTGCGCGTGAAGCCGGTGTTCGGGCTCTACTGCCGGAGTACCGGCTTGCCCCGGAACACCGGTTCCCGGCAGCTGTTGAAGATGCGGCTGGACTCTACCGTGCGCTGCTGGCAGACGGCTATGCGGCGGAGGACATCGTTGTCGCCGGCGATTCGGCCGGCGGGGGGCTTACCATGGCAATGTTGCTGGCACTCCGGGATGCTGACGATCCATTGCCAGCCGGCGCCTGCCTGCTCTCGCCCTGGCTGGACCTGGCTGCGGCCGGCGAGACCATGACGACGCGCGCAGAGAGAGACCCCTGGTTCAAACCGCAAGACATGCCGATCGTTGCGGACTACTACTGCGAACCGGGACAGCGCATGAATCCGCTGGTATCACCCGTTTATGCAGACCTGTCCGGGTTGCCGCCGCTTTACATTCAGGTTGGTGAAGAGGAAATACTGCTTAGCGATTCCACGCGTGCGGCAGACAAAGTGACAGCCGCCGGTGGCGAAGTTGAACTCGAGATCTGGCCGGGCATGTGGCATGTGTTTCAGATGTTCGTGTATCTGATGCCGGAGGCAAAAATCGCGACCAGGAAGATCGGCGCATACATCCGTCAGGTATTGCGCGTCGCCAGTCCCTAGAACCCCGTCTGCTTCTGCGCGTCGTCGTGCATCTTGGTCAGAAATGACCGGATCGCAGGCTCGGCTTCCCCACGCGACATGAGCTTTTGCTTTTCGAGAACGACGGCCATGTCCTTGAGCGTTCGCTTGCCGTCGATCAGCGACATGATGAAAGAATAAATCTGTGTCGTCATCGCCTGGCTGCGAAACGATGCCAACAGCGGCACCGGCTCTTTGCCTGTTACGATCCAATCCGGTAATGCCCGATGTCGCGGTGGCGGCTCGACCGCACGTTCTTTATATGCCGAAAACGTGAATACTTTTTCCTGCCGCCCGTGGCGGCTTGCCGGAGAGCACATGTACGGAATCGTCGCTTCGGATACGTACGGATCACTGAAGCCGTTTTCGGCGACGATCGCCTTGGTTTCCTCGGGACTGTAACGACGCCCGCGCTCGGGATGGGCAAATGCCAATGAGCCGAAATTGACCCAGCGGCCGTTTGCCTTCAGCAATGCATTGATGCGCGCTGCAAGCACGGGCAGATCTTCGCTGACGATGTCGATCAGCCACGGCGTGATAACCGTATCGAACGCCTGACTCGCGAACGGCGGGCGCAAGGCGTCCCCGAGCACGAGGTGAAAACCGTCGCGAACAACGTCGGGCGCCGACAGCGTGCGCAAAACAGCGTCGTCTTCGAGCGATTTCGGCGCGATCGGAAATTCGTATAATTTCAATGCCCGGCCTTGGGTGACGGCCTGTGCGATCAGCAGCAGCAGCGGATTGAAGTCCATCGCGATCGTCGTGGTGCAGTCCGCCTGCATGTGCAGGTCGTATGCCAGGCGCCCGGCGCCGGCGCCCAGCACGAGCACGATGCCGAGTTCCGCATTTTCGTGCAGCACCGAGCGGAGCTGTTTGAGCGACGCCTTGTTTTCCTCGTCGCCCCATGCCCAGTCGCGATGCACATTGGCGTAGTAAGTATTCAGGGCCTGATCGGCCGGAAGTCGCGTCCGCAGTGCGAGGTAGCTTTCATAGTTGCCGTGCATCGACTGCACATCGACGGGCCGCAGGAGTTTTTGCAGCGAGCGGCGGTGTGAATCGGTCGCTTTCTTAAAGCGCTCGATGCGTCGTTTCGTCAGCGGCCGCAGATCCTTGTTCTTGAGTTCGGTTTCGAGACCAGCCGATTCCTGGCTGAGCTGTTGCAGCGAGAACTGCAGACGCCCACGCCATTCGCCGAGGGTTGCCTGCGGTTCGGCGAACATCCAGGGAATGCCATCGATCGACGGGAAGTCGATTTTGCAGGCGCCGCAACTGTAGACACCGGCGTTTTCCGTCAGAGGCGTCTTATCGCAACGGGGACAAGCCAGCAAACTGAAAAGGTCATCCGACATGGCCGGAGTATAACTGCATGGGTGCGACCGGGACATTAACCACCTTCATGGCTCGGTTGATCGGCGACATCTTGTTGCCGACCCTTCGGGCGCACTGCGTGCGTCCAGAATCGCTCCCGGCGATGTTGTCGCTGCGCTTTACTTGCGATAACGCACATCCGGCCCACGGCCAGGTGAGGACTTGCGTTCTGCGGCCAAGCGGCCCCAAAAAAAAGACCGGTCATGCGACCGGTCTTTGGGTTTCCGTATAGCGGGGGAGAGCTATACGGGGTTGCCGATAGTGCCGTTACATATCGGCGTAAAGGCCGTCAGGCTGTCCTGCATGCTCGAGTTGCCAAGACCGTGGTTCGGGAACACGTTCGCGAACTGGCCCTGCTCGCCGTGAAGCGCCATGTAGTTTAGAAGCACCGTATTTACGAGCAGGTTGACGTTGTTTGCTGCCGGCGTCGCTGCGCGTTGCACCGAGCCGCCTGCGTCCATGTAGCCGATTTGCTGATGAACCGCCTGTTCCTCGGGCGTCGCACCGATGATGGTCGGTCTCCGGCCCGGGTTGTACACGAGGAAGAAGGCGCCGGCAGTCGAAGAGTTATCACTCGACCACTCGCCCTTACCGCGGCCGGCCAGCGAGTTATCGATCGTGCCGTTCGAAGACAGCGAGCCGTCACTGAAGACATACATCATCAGCGGCACGCCCTGGCGGGCGGCGTACTCGAGACAGGCGCCCATGCAGCGGCCGGCGCGCTCGTCCTTGACTTCGCCTTCAGCTCGGGCACCGCCGTGGTAGTCGTAGCCACCCATCTCGATGGTACCGGCACCCGCGTAGCCGTTGATGACGAGTTTCATGATGGCCGCGGTTTTGCGGAATTCCTGTCCGTCGCGCCCACCGCCATTGAACTCGGCGTCGGTAAAGATGCCGGTTGGTCCAACGATCATCGGATCCTGTGACGGATCGATCGGCACACCTCCAAAACGATCGGCGATGTCCGCAGACTTCAGGTAGCCGCAGCGAACCAGCTCCTTGATTACCGCTTCTTGCGTAACCTGCGTGTTGACCTGGTCCATCTTGCGGTCAGTGATTCGGTATATCGACTCCATCACAGCCGTCGCGTCATCTTTCGACAGGATACCGACGAGATCGCCGGTATCGACGAGGTTCACAACGTCGCCCGGGCGGTCTACCTTGGTCGGCGTCAGGCTGGGGTCCATCAGCGCCTGTGGCAAGGTCGAGTTACCACCGGACGCCGTATTTTCGGTTCCGGTCAATGTCAGGATCGAACCGTCAGCGCCAAGACCGCCGGTGCCGGCACGCGCAATGCCGTTCATCGGATTGTGCGGGTTGTTGCCGGTGTCATTATCCGAGCGTGCCGGAATGACGGCGCCGTTGATGAACTGCTCATTGCCCGGTGTCAGGCTGTTCATGATGCCGCGACGGAATGCGCTATCCAGATGAAAGCCCAGTCCGAGATCGAAGTTCTCGTACGGCAATTGCAGCGTCGGATCGACGAGACCAGGAATCATGTCTCCGGGCAGGCCCATCTTTTCGTAGCCAGCGGTCGACAGGAAGTCCAGCTGTCCGCCTTCCTTGCCAACGAGTACGTTCGAGCCGGCAATGTTCGCGCCACCTGCCAAATCAAAGCAGATAAACGGTATCTTGCCGGCGCCATTCGTCGCGATCTGACAAGGGTTCAGCAGCAGCGGGCTCAGGTCTCCCGACAGGGCGGCCATCGCTTCACGCGGGTTGGAGAACAAGCTCAATATGCCTGCGCCTGTCGTATAGGCAGCGCCTGTCATGAAGCCCTGCGCTACGAACTGGCGTCGGGTGACAGGACGCGGATGGTCTGCGTGATACTGCGGCTCATCCCAGTGCCGTGCATTACGTTTCTTAGCCATAGCTGTATTCCTTTCCTTATCCTGTCTTTTACTGAACCAGTGTCACTGCGTTGCCAAGCATGGCGGCACAGACACCCTTTGAAATTGCCCGCGTATCACTACCACCGGCTATTAAGCGATCAACGAGGTTGTCGGGTCGACCGCCGGCAGCCAGGAAAGTCGCGAGCTCCGCATGCACGTCGGCGTATGCCGGCTGACTCGCAAGTCCCGTGCCCATGACGAAGTCGATCATTGGTGTGACAAACAAGTCACGATTGCCTGCAGAAAAAGCTGTTCCCGGAGCCGCATCGAAATTGAATCCTGGGAACATCTGTCCTCTGGTCGGGTTCGGATTACCGTCCATATTGACCAGCGCGTCGCAGTATGCGATCGCGAGCTGCGCGACCGCTACTTGGTGCGACGACAGGAACGTGTTGATGTCTTCAACGGCTGGCAGCGATTGCCTGAGCTCCTGGTACGTCATGTCGACATTCACAAAATCGGTCCAGTCGATACCGGTTGCCTCAGAGAACGTTGCGTTGATCTCGTCAAACGTCCGCAATCCGATCTTCGAAGCCGGAACGAGGTCGTTCTCGGTAACCACGAGCATTGGATAATCGGGGCGGTTGAACGTATTGCCCGCGAGCACATCGAAGGTCAGGAAGAACTCGTCATCCTGAGGTCCCTTCTCGAGCGGCAGTACCGCACCCAGTGAGGACAAAGGCTGACCGAGCTCGCCAAACGCTGACGCGCTCAAGGTGCCACTCAGCGTCGAATAAGACTGGCCAACCGGCGCTTCGAGTCCGTTCATGGCCACGCGCACACCCTGAATCGGAATACCCTCAGGTGAAGAACCGTCCAGCGTGATGAAGTGTGGCCTGTCGAACAGGTACGCATAGCTGTCGTACTGCGCGACTTCGAACAGGATGTACGATGACTGCGGCGCTGCCTGAATGTTCTCGGAGATATCGAACAGCATGAAGAACTTCTCACCGACGCCGACATCGAAGTTCTGTGCGACTTGCTCCGCCGTCAGTGCACGACGGTGCACGGCTGCAAGACGAACAGTGCCTTCCCAAGGTCCGTCGCCGGACACTTCGTTGCCGATGACAAACGCAAACGTGTCTTGCCAGTCGACCAACGTTCCACCCGGTATTGGGTCGACCGTCGACACAAGCTCGCCGTTAACGTAGATCATGCGGCCATCGATGGGGTTATAGGTCACGACGACGTGCTGCAAAGTCGCCTGCAAGACTTCATCGGCATCCGGTGTCGACAGCGCAGGGTCACCGTTGAGGCTCGTCTCGTTCGTGCGCAGCAGGAAGTCATAGTTGTATAGCGTTTGCTGCAGCGTGAAGTTCCGTGCCTGATCGCCGGCGGAGTAGCTGACGATTCTGGCCATATCCTGCGTGACGTTGGCCGGAATGACCCAGGCCTCGATAGAGAATTCGCCCGACTCCTGGATGATGTCGTACATCTTTTTACTGGCTGTCGTCGTGCCGCGGGCAATTCCACCGTTGGTGGTGATGCCCCAGCCACCGTACCAGGTGACCTCAGGCGACAGGTTCAGGTCGACCGCCGGATCGACACCGCTGGTGTCGAATGCCACTAGGCCGGTGCCGGTCTTGAATTCCCACAGAGCAATCTGCGCGTCCTCATAACGGTTGCCGCCCGAAGCGAGAGTACCGTCAACGAGGCGCAGCGCCTTACTCGTAACAAGGTTCGGATCGACGACCGTCGGCGTAATGCCGTTTGAGAATGCTGTGATCGCGTCTTCCATGGTCTGGGCATTGGCAGCGCAGTTGTCCCAGCAGTTGTGGAACTCGTTACGCAGACGAATGACGAGGCGCGAGTTAGCCGGAGTATCGAGGTTGATCTTCGGTTTCGCGGCGTCATAGGCCGTAGTAATGTCGGGATCAGCAATATACGGCTGCTGTGCATTCGCCGATTCGGAGCTGTGACAATTAGCACAGTAAACCTCGAGAATCGGGTCATGAATCAGCGTTTCGAACGCGGCCGGATCGAGCGGGAAGTTCTTGCTTGCGCCCGGGTCCTGAGACGGGGGCGGAATCAGGTTGATCTGGCGCCCGCCACCTGCGGTGTCGCCAACCCAGTTTTCGATCCAGGTCGTCATGATCGTGGCGCATGTGCCGGGATCCTGATTCCAGCAGTTGTGACCCGAGCCAACCTTCTCGACGACGCGTGACAGCGATGGCTGTTGCGTGTCGACGACCGTAAGGGCCGCATCATAGGCCATGTTTACGTCATCATTACGCACGAACATTGGTAGCTGACCGACACTCTCGTTGTGGCAGGAACCGCAACGGTCGGTCGTTTTCGCGTTCGCCCAGAATTCCTGTTGGAATTTCAGAACGTCCGCATCACGTGCGACCGGGCCGGTGTAAGGATTATTGTTCGTGTTGCCACCGCCGTTAAGCGGGGGCAACGACGTCGTTTGCGCACCGCCGCCACACGCTGCAAGCAAGACGCTCGCTGCGACAGCAAGAAGTGCGATTCTGAGCGAACGCAGACCGGTCTTGTCGATCGGTGCCGTCTGCATAGCAATTCCAGTTGCTTTGTTCATTGTTCAGTCTCCCTACTGGCCCATGCAGTAAACGGCGGTTTCGGCGAAGACATCCTTCATCCGATAACCAAACGTTGTCATGAAGTCGGTCGTAATCTGATCAACCCGCTGACGGTCTGCGACGTCCTCAGGGTCGCGCAGACATACGGTGTGGAATACTTTCCTGACCTGGCAGGAGGCAAACGCCTCGCTGTTCCCAAGCTCTTCACCGAGTGACTTGGCGCCGTTGCCAAAACCTGGCAGGGCAGGGCTGAATCCGAGATAGGAGTTCTGGCCCGTCCGCCAGCGGTTCTCCCATGCGTCATCCGGTGTCCTGAATCCCTGCGGGAAATTGAGATCGTTGTTGAAGTACTTCGGCTGCACATTGCCGGCCGTGTACTCGAGGCGACCCGAGGTCTCGTTGTAGTTGTAGTAGGCGAAGGCTTGTGCCATCGGGTCCATGCCGGTGTGGCAACCGACGCAGTTATTCAGGAACAAGCGGCTGTCGCCACCTGGGCTGCGACTCACGTCCTGACGAATACGGTCCGGCGACAGTTTCGGGTCGTGCATCTGCTCCATGTCATTACACATGTGATTGAGCAGCGTGAAGCGGAACATCGCACGGTTCGTACCAGCGATGAAGAATGCTTCGGATGCAGCACGCGAAGTCATGACGCCAGCTGTCGCATTGGAGGGAATTCCCTGGATCGACGATTGCGTTACGTTTGTCAGTTCGTCGCGCAAGTTGACATTGTTTGCCTCAAGCTGCGCGTAGTGGTCGTTATTCGCCGCCGAGGGAGCCGGGCCGCTACTACCGACGTAAGTCAGATCAGCAGATAACAGGGTATTAAACGGCACGTCATCTCGAATCATGCCGATGACTGTCGCGATGTAGTCGTTCAAGGGGACAAACACCGATTGGTCACGATTCGTCCATGGTGCCGCGAAATTCTTTAACGTAACGTTGTAGAAGTTCGCGTTATTCATGGCGATGATAGCGGCATCTTTCGCGGTTCCCGGCAGGCCAGGATCAATCGCATCCTGCATCTGCTGCAATACCGTGTCAGTTGGCGGCACGCCCGCGAGGCGGTCATGAATGCGCTTAGCCTGTTCCCGATAACCTGCCTGCGCTGGCGCCATCAAACCCGCCGACACTGTCGCGACGAGTAGAACGCGCCAAAGCACCGTAGTCCATCCTTGGTCTTTGGCTTGTCTCATTGTTGTCCACATCCCGTTATTCATAACAATCTGCTCACGAATTAATTCGTTCCACCAATGAACTTACTTATTCGAAGTCTTCAGGAGATTGATGGTTACGTCGGCCGACGTACTCGCCCAAATATGCTGCCTGACTTGCGTACAGATGTCCGTGAATACATTCACAGTCTTTGCAACGACAACCCAAGCAACCTCCAAAAACAATCGATCCGCAATCTATAAAGCAAGTGCTGTGCCAGTCTGGCGCTTATCGCGAAAATTCGAATGTAAGAGCAATGGAAACATGGAGTTACGATCAACCGATAGGCGCCGTGCAAAACAGCTATATGTCAAGTCGATGTCTGCACTTTCACACAACGATTATGTCCGGCGGAGCTAAGCTACTGATTGCAGACGAGTGTGCAACTGTCGCCGAAGAGAGACAGCCAGTCAGGCTGTCGTCACATCCAAACAACAACAACATAGCGGCATAACAACATGCGACTTCGAGGTGTTGTTCAAAAACAAGTGGAATTGCTGCGCAAGAAAATGTGACATGGAACCAAGTTTCGGATTTGCACGTGTAAGTGAATGAGGATGGATTCGAGTCGCACGCAGACGTAGCGGCACCGAACGGAGTTTCGGCGGCTTTTCGAGGGCGCAGAATCGCATTTAACTTTGCGGACTGTCGCCCTTTTTCGACATTACATCGGTCTCTACACCTCCCCTATACTGAGGTGCGTACTGTGATCGCGTTAACGGTATGAAAAGGGCTACGCGGCCACACTAACATCTTCCTCGCGACTTGCACGGAAGACTCGAGGTGAACAGGTATGAGCAGCTTATCACGGCAGACTATGGATAGACTTGTCAAAAACGGACTTCGCAGCGCGGCGCTGATTGCGACCGCGGCCGGCGTCGTTGCGTGCAGCAGTGGAGACGGTGTCAGTATCGGTACGGGACAGGATCCTGATCCGGTCGTAATTGATTTCCCGATCGCCTACATCCGCGCACCGATTCCTACCGATGATAATGGCGAATTCGAGCAGACTGACTTGCGTGAGCAGATCACGTTTGATTTCGGTGCCGATCTCTACTTTCGTGATCGCGCCTCGCCGAGCGCCGAGGCCATCAACATTACGGGCGATCTGACGCAGGGACTGGCGGCGATTCGCGATGTCGAGATTGCGTACGATGGCAGCTCGCTGCTGTTCGCCATGCGTTACCCGTTCGATCCAAACGTGGACGAAGACGATCTGCCGACCTGGAATATCTGGAAATACACATTCGATGGCGCCGTGCTCGAGCGTGTTATCACGTCAGACCTGACTGCCGAAATCGGACACGACATCATGCCGAAGTACTTGCCTGACGGTCGCATCATTTTCGCGTCGACGCGTCAGACCCGTTCGCAAGCGGTACTGCTGGATGAAGGTAAGCCCGGTTTTCCCGCAGTGGACGAAGACCAGAACGAATTCGCGTTTAACCTTCACCTCATGAATGATGATGGTACGGGCGTGGAGCAGATCACGTTCAACCAGAGTCACGACCTTGACCCGGCACCGCTCGGTAACGGACAGATCGTGTTCAGCCGCTGGGATCACGCAGGCCCGGACAATAATGCGGTCAATCTGTATCGCATGAACCCCGATGGCTCGAATCTGGAACTGTATTACGGCAAGCAGAGCCACGCGACCGGCACCAATGGCGAGATCATTCAGTTTATGCAGCCGCGCGAACTCGAAGACGGCCGCATCATGTCGCTGATTCGGCCGTTCACCGATACCGAGGGTGGTGGTGAACTGGTTGCGATCGACACGCTGCAGTACGTCGAAATCACACAGCCGACCGCGCCGAACATCGGCATCCTGTCAGGACCCGCGCAGGAAGATGCGACGGTCAATCAGGTATCGACGACGCCTGGCGAGCCGTCAGTGGGCGGCCGATTCAGTTCCGTGTACCCGATTCTCGACGGCACCGATCGCCTGCTGGTCAGCTGGAGTCAGTGCCGCCTGCTCGAGCAGTTGATGGACGACGGCGACCCGATGACGGACGACACCGCGATCGTGCCGTGCACGGCGGATCGACTTGCGAATCTGTTCGTGCAGCCGGATCCCGACAACCCGGTAACGCCGGATGTTGGCAGCTTTGTTGTCGCACCGCCGCTCTACGGCATCTGGATGTACGATCCGAGCGCTGGCACGCAGTTGCCTGTCGTTCCGGGTGAAGAGGGCTTCATCTTTACCGAGGTTGTTGCTGCCGATCCCAAGGTAGCGCCACCGGTTATTCTGGACGGCAGTAATGATTTCACCGACGACCCGACGCTTGCGGACGCTGCCGAAGGCATACTGAATATTCGCAGCGTTTATGACTTCGATGGTGGCGCGATCGTCGATATTCCGACGATGGCCGATCCCTTGCAGACCCTTGCTGCGGATCGCCCGGCGAGGTTCCTGCGTATCGAGAAAGCGGTGTCGCTACCGGACGCTGACGTCGTCGACCTCGATGCCACGGACTTCGGTGTTACGACCGCGTTCGGTATGAAGGAAGTCGTCGCCTACGCGATGATCGAGCCCGACGGTTCGGTAATGACGAAAGTCCCCGCCAATGTCGCGTTGCAGATCAGTGTCGTGGACGAATACGGCAAGCGCATCACGGCGCGGCACCAGAACTGGATTTCCGTGCGCCCAGGCCAGGAACTCGAGTGCAACGGCTGCCACGTGGCGAACAGCGGTTTGTCGCACGGACGCTACGAGGCCTTCAATGCAGCATACGCGGGCGCGCCGGCCGGCATGCTGCAATTCCCGAACACGGATATGCAATGGTTCATCGGTGAGCCCGGCGAGACCATGGCAGAGGTGCGTGCGCGCGTAACCTGCGCTAACGACGGTTGTTCGTCGCTCGAGCCGTCAATGAACGTGATATATCGCGACGTCTGGACAGCGGATCCGGTCGTGCGCGCCAATAATGTCGATATCGACTACCTGTACACGGACCTGACGACGCAGTCACCCACGACGCCGGCGTGCCAGCAGGACTGGCAGGCCTTTTGCCGTAGCGTCATCAACTACGAGTCGATCATTCACCCCATCTGGAGTCAACCGCGGCCATTGTTCGACGACATGGGCAATCCGGTGCTCGATGGCAACGGGGTGCAGATCGACAATAACTGTCTGGGCTGCCATACGCCGATCGATCCGGCCAATGCGGCGGTGCGGGTACCGGCAGGTCAGCTCGAATTGCAGGATGGGCTTTCGCCCGACGAACCCGATCACTTCCATGCCTATCGCGAGCTGTTAGTTACTGATAATCTGCAGGAAGTGGTCAATGGCGCATTGGTCGATGCGCAACAGCAGATTGGCGTCGATGTCGACGGGAACCCGATATTTGACGTGATTCCGATAGCCTCACCGGCAAGTGTCGCGGGTGCGCGGGCGTCGGACGATTTCTTCGATCGTTTCGAAGATTCTGCTAACAGTCATTACAACATGTTATCTAGCGCGGAGAGACGCTTAATTGCGGAATGGTTAGATGTCGGAGCCCAGTACTACAACAATCCTTTCGACGTCCCGCAGTAATCCGTCCGTCTGGTGTGCATGCCTCGTCGCACTCGCGCTACTGGCACTCACACCTGGACACGCAGAGGCCGCCGACGAAGTACTACGCAAAGTGGCGGTTGCTGATCCGTATCTCGAGATGCATACGGGTCCCGGCCGTGGATTCCCTGTTTTTCACGTCGTCGATCGCGGCGAGTCCATAGCGATCGTCATGCAGCGCACCGACTGGTACCAGGTGCGAG
This sequence comes from Gammaproteobacteria bacterium, assembly GCA_029864095.1. Lineage (GTDB taxonomy): Bacteria > Pseudomonadota > Gammaproteobacteria > Steroidobacterales > Woeseiaceae > UBA1847. The sequence goes on from JAOTUB010000014.1 coordinate 38,075, forward strand.
CTGCCAATGGCGTCGAGGGCTGGGTCGATCAGGCGCAGATGGAGCTCACGCTCAAGCCTGACGGCTCCGAAGTCGATTTCGCCCAGGCGACGCTCGAGGACTTCACAAACGCCAAATGGGAAGGCGGCATCGTGGCCGGCGACTTTGGTGGCGCGAACATCGTATCGCTCTACGGTGGGTACTCGCTCAACCCGCATGTCTCGATAGAGGTATGGGGATCGCAGATTTTGGGAAATTTTTCGAACGGCTGGATGGGCAGTGTTAACGTCGTTCATGAAACCTGGCCGGATTGGCGGTTTTCGCCGTTTTTCACCCTGGGTGCCGGTGTTATCCACACCTCGCCCAAGTCGACGATCATCCAGGGCGATGATCGTACCGATCAGATTGGGCACGTAGGTGCAGGCCTGCGTGTGTACGCGACCCGACGTTTTTTATTGCGCGCCGAGTATAAAAGCTATGTGGTTTTCACGAGCCGTGACGAGAATGAGGAAGTAGAAGAATGGAAAGTCGGTTTCGCGTTCTTTTTCTGATGACTTTAGTGGTCATGCTCTCGGGCTGTGCAGCCACGAAGAACCTGTTCGGGATCGGTGACGAAGAGGCGCCGCCGCCCACGTCTGAACCGCCCGGCCAGGTGATAGACCCGCAGGTAGAGCGGCGCGAAATCAAAGAACCCGCGATCGATCGCGAGGACTTCGAGATCGGCGCCTTTGCCGGCATTATGAATATCGAGGACTTCGGCAGCGATACGGTCTATGGCGTTCGCCTCGCCTATCACGTCACCGAAGGCTTTTTTGTGGAGGCCACAGTCGGGCAATCAGAGGCAAGTCTGACGAGTTTCGAGATTCTCTCGGGAGGTGCCCGGTTATTTGACGACCGTGACCTGATCTATTACAACCTGAACCTTGGTTACAACGTACTGCCCGGCGAAGTCTTCATCGGCGAAGGTCGCGCCTATAACACCAATTTCTATTTAATCGCGGGTCTCGGTTCCACGCGCTTCGCTGACGATGACCGCTTCACCGTCAATTTCGGCGCCGGATTCCGCTTCCTGCTGACCGATTCCGTCGCGATCCACGTGGACTTCCGCGATCACCTGTTCGATTCGGACGTGCTGGGCCGGGAGAAGACGGTTCACAATCTCGAGGGAACCGTCGGCGTGACGGTGTTCTTCTGAGGCAGGGATCACGGATCGGTCCTTGCCCTCAGGCTAAAGTAGGAGTATGCGCATGAAAATCAGAGCACTTAGCAGGTATTTGCTGCTGTTCGGCCTCCTTGCCGGGGCGGCCGGGTGCAGCAATTTCGAGCCGTGGGTCAAGCCCTACGAGCGCGACCGGCTTGCCGATCCGATCATGGCGCTGGACACCGCACCGGTTTCAAGCTCGTACATACAGCATGTCTACGAGGCACGCGAAGGCGCTCGTGGCGGCGAGGGAGCCGCTGGCGGCGGCTGCGGCTGTAACTAGGCCTGGTTGCGGGACCATGACACTCTGGCGCAGCATAATCGTCGTGACAAGCGGGCTGTTACTCGGCAGCGGCGCGGTGGCCGGCGTATTGCCCGAAGACCGGACCGATGTGCTGTACCATCTTTACGACGGCGGCGGCGTGGCCATTGACGGGCCCTCGCTCCTCGTTCGCAAGCAAATCGGCAAGAGTATGTCGGTGGTCGGCAACTATTACGTCGACATGATCAGCTCAGCCTCGATCGACGTCATCACGACGGCAAGTCCGTACGACGAGGAACGCACGCAGTGGTCGCTCGGTATGGACTACCTGCGCGGCAACACGACGATGAGTGTCAACTACGTTAGCAGCGTCGAATCCGACTTTGATGCCAAAACTTACAGTTTTGCGGTGAGTCAGGACATGTTCGGCGATCTCACGACGCTGACGCTGAGCTATGCGCTTGGCGATGATCTTGTCGGCCGCTCCGACGACCCTACTTTCGAACGCGAAAACGACCGTCAGCAATATGGCGTTGGCATAACACAGATTCTGACCCGCAACCTGATCACGACGCTAAACTTCACAACGATTACGGACGAAGGTTTCCTCAACAACCCGTACCGTACGGTGCGTTATGCCGATTCCGGAGTAGGGCGGGGATTCAGCTACGAGGCCGAGTTGTACCCGAACACACGCACGAGCACTGCAGTCGGGCTGCGTGCGAAGTACTACCTGCCCTATCGTGCAGCCCTCGAGGGCGAGTATCGCTATTTCACGGATACCTGGGACATCGAATCAAATACGGCGTCGATCGCATACACGCATCCAATGGGGCCGTTCACGTTCACGGCGAAGTACCGTTGGCACGATCAGACCGGCGCACATTTTTACAGCGATCTGTTTCCGCGGCAGCAGGCCACAAATTTCCGCGGCAGGGACAAAGAGATCAGCCCGCTTACTAGCCAGACCTTCAAGTTTCTCGCGAGCTGGGAGTTCCTCGATGACCCCGAGGGCTGGGGCTTCATCAAACGCGGCTCTGTCAATTTCTCGTATTCCTTGCTGTCGGTCGACTACCACGATTTCTCCGACGTGAGCGTAGGCGCGCTCGTGGGCGAAGAACCGCTATATCAGCTCGATTCGGACATCATCCAGATCTATTTCTCTTTCTGGTACTGACTTAGGCCGCCAGCAGCCGGTACGGGGATTATCCTCGTGGCTCGCTGCGCTGCGCTTTACGTCCGATGATCACCTTCCGGCCCACAGGCTAAGTGGTAGGATTAGCGCCTATGTATATCGTGCTCATCGTGGTTCTTGCGGTCGCAAGCGTTGGTGTCGTTCTTTATAACCGGCTCATTCGCAGTCGCAATCGGGTCGACAATGCCTGGAGTGACATCGACGTGCAGCTGCAGCGGCGCCATGATCTGATTCCGCGACTAGTTACCGCTGTTGATCAGTACGCGAAATACGAGCGGGCTACGCTCGAGACCGTCACCGAGCTGCGGGCTGAGGCGATGCGCGTCAGCGATGTCGGTGCGCGCGGCAAAGCCGAAGAAGATCTAAGCGCCGGCATACGGCGACTGATAGCGCTCGCCGAAACCTATCCTGATCTCAAGGCCAACGAGAATTTTCTGGACCTGCAAAACAACCTTGTGGAAACCGAGAACTATCTGCAGTTCGCCCGCCGTTACTACAATGGCTCTGTTCGTGACTACAATACGATGACTGCCGCAGTACCCAGCAACTTCGTCGCCAATATGTTCGGCTTCGATGAGCGCAGCTTCTTCCAGAAGTCGGCCGATGACGCGGCCAACGTGCCTCTGATCAAGCTCGGGTCTGTCGAATGAGAAAGCTGGCAGCGTGTTTGTTGTTGCTGTGTTTTTCTGCGTTTGCGGACGAACGCATTCTCGACTTTCATAGCGACATCCTGATCATGCAGGATGGCTGGATCGAGGTGACCGAGACGATTCGGGTGCGGGCCCAAGGCGACCGAATTCGCCGTGGCATCTATCGCGATTTTCCAACCGAATATGAAGACAAGCTCGGCAACCAGTACGTTGTCGGGTTCGAGCCGCTCTCGGTCCTGCGCAACAACGCGCCCGAAGACTCGCACACGCAGAATATTCGTGGCGGGAAACGCACTTATTTCGGCAGCGCGAATCGCTACATCAATTCGGGCGAGCACACCTATATTTTTCGCTACCGGGCGAGCCGCATGCTCGGCTTCTTCGAAAACCATGACGAGCTGTACTGGAATGTCACGGGCGTCGAATGGGCATTTCCGATCGACAGCGCGAGCGCAACCGTGGCGTTTGGCTTCGACGTATCCGCGAACGACATCACAGCCGAGGCGTACACAGGGGCATATGGCTACACGAAGCGCGACTACACGTCGCGGATCGACCCCTCGGGCCGCGTTACCTTCAGGACGACGAGGCCACTGGCGGCTTTGAACGGTCTCACGATCGTCGTGGGCTGGCCGAAAGGTTTTGTCACCGAGCCGACGGACATGCAGCGTTTTGGCTGGCTGCTCAAAGACAACTTCAGCCTGCTGGTTGCGTTGGCTGGCTTTGCACTGCTGCTGATTTATTACATTCCCGTGTGGCGCCGCTTCGGCCGGGATCCGGAAGAGGGTGTGCTCGTGACGCGCTACGAGCCTCCGGATGGGTTCTCGCCCGCATCCTTGCGCTACATTCGACAGATGTACTACGACGACAAAGTCATGACGGCTGCAGTCGTGAATCTCGCCGTCAAAGGCTATTTGCGCATCGATCTCGAAGAAGGCGCTGACGGATTTCTGGGCATCGGCAAGCAAGAAGACAAGTACACGCTGGTCAAGACTAATCCAGGGGCCGATGCGCTACCGATGGCCGCGGGCGAACAGGAACTCTACGATAGCCTGTTCAGCTCCGGCAAAAAGATCGTTCTCGAAAACGAAAATCACGAGAAGCTGGGTAGTGCGAAGGATGCGCATAAACAGTCGCTGAAGAAGGACTACAGACAGCACTATTTTCGTTTCAACGGTTTGTTGAATGTTCCTGCGATTCTCATTTTCATTGTTACGGCGATTGTTGCTCTTCTGTCCGGCCCGTCAGCGCTGGTCATCATGACGATCGTCGCGATGGCTGTCACGACGATATTCTTCGCGATCATCATGAAACGACCGACATTGCGCGGTCGCAAATTATTGGACGAGATAGTTGGCTTCAAGGATTACCTTGAGATCGCCGAAAAGGACGAACTGAACTTGCGCAACCCGCCCGAGAAGACACCGGAATTATTCGAGGCCTATTTGCCTTTCGCACTGGCCCTCGGCGTCGACCAGCGCTGGTCCGAGAAATTCGCTGCCGTCCTGGCGGCAGTGCATCAGACTGATGGCACAACGTACCAGCCGAGCTGGTACAACGGTTCGCTCAATACAATGGATCTGAGCGGCGCGACCAGCCAATTGTCGAGCAGCCTGAACTCCGCGATTTCGAGTTCGGTGACGCCGCCGGGTTCGTCATCAGGTGGTGGTGGCGGCGGCTTCTCCGGCGGCGGCGGTGGTGGCGGCGGTGGCGGGGGCTGGTAAGCCCAACGTAACAAATAGGGTATTCGCTGGTCGAATCGTGTACCCGGAACCCGAGTGATTGATGAACACACCGATCTATAACATGCGTCCCCGCAGCCAGAGCGCGATTCCGAACGTAATCTTCACGCTGCTCGTCGCCAATGGCATCGTTTTTGCGCTGCAGCAGATCTACCCTCGATCACTGATTATCAATTTTGCATTATGGCCTGCGAGTGTGTCCGGGTCGCCGTTCATGCCGTGGCAGCTCATTACCTATAGTTTCCTGCACGGCAACCTGACACACATATTGTTCAATATGTTCGGCCTGTGGATGTTTGGCAGAGAACTCGAACGCATGATGGGCCAGAAGCGATTTCTGACCTACTACTTCACCTGCGTGGTCGGCGCCGGAATCGTGCAGCTGATCGTTGCCGGCTCGCAGAGTGCCATATATCCAACCATTGGCGCATCGGGTGGCGTATTCGGCATCCTGCTCGCGTATGGCCTGACATTCCCGAATCGCATGGTTATGCTGATATTTCCCCCGATTCCGATGAAGGCCAAATATTTCGTTCTGTTCTATGGCCTGCTCGAACTATATCTCGGCGTCAGCGGCGGCGCGCCGGGCGTCGCCAACTTTGCGCACCTCGGCGGCATGTTCTTCGGCTTCCTGCTGTTGCGTTACTGGTCGAGACCGAGGCGGCACCATTAGCACAGACCATGGCCATCAAGCGTAGAGAGTTCCTCGGCCGCATCGCGGCGGGCGCTGCGGTCCTGAGCGTACCCGGATTTCTGGCAGGCTGCAGCGTGCAACAGGCCACAGCCGTCGCGGCCGCGACGCCTGAGAATCCCTTCCTCGACTGGTTCGGCGTTGATCAGGCGACTGCTGCGCGCGTGATGTCAGAGCTCACGGCCAACGGTGCGGATCTGGCGGACCTTTACTTTCAGCATTCGCGCAGCAATTCGGTGAGCTTCGAGGAAGGCAGTGTTGCCGAGGCAAGTTCGACAATTCAGCAGGGCGTCGGTTTACGCGTCGTTATCAGCGGACAAACCGGCTATGCGTATACCGAAGACCTGACGCTGCCCTCGATGCTGGTAGCCGCGCGCGCGGCGGCCGCTATCGCTGTCGGCAGCAAGGCGGTTGCCCCGCAGTCGTTCGCGGCAAAAGCAATGGGCGAGCTGTATGACACGTCGGTGCCCTGGGCTGATATCGGTATCGATCAAAAATTGCCGATCCTCGAGCGCATCGAAAGCAAAGCGAAGTCGCTCGAACCAGCCGTCCGCAAAGTATCGGTTCACTGGAGTGATGGTGATGAGCGCGTCATGATCGCAACGCTCGACGGCAATCTGATTACTGACTACCGGCCTATGACGAGAGTGACCCTGATCGTTACGGCGAGAAAGGGTGATGAAGTGCAGTCGGGTTACGCGAACATCGCAGCCAGAGAAGAATTCGGCTGGTACACCGAAGAGCGCCTGACGACGATGGTCCAGGAGGCCGTCGACCGCACGATGAACTTGTTCGACGCGCGCCGTCCCCCGGCAGGCGAGATGCCGGTCATCCTCGCTGCCGGTGCCGGTGGCATTCTGCTGCACGAGGCGATCGGTCACGGTTTGGAAGCGGACTTTAACCGCAATGGTGTGAGCAGCTACTCGGATATGATGGGCAAAAAGGTCGCCGAGCCCGTCGTAACCGTTGTCGACCAGGCGACGATTCCGCACGAACGGGGCGCACTCAATTACGACGATGAAGGCAACCGCACAGGACGTACAGCCATGATCGAGAACGGCATCCTGACGTCCTATCTCCACGATCAGGTCAGTGCCAGACAGTATGGCCGGACCCCGACCGGCTCCGGTCGTCGTGAATCCTACAAATACGCGCCCATGCCACGCATGAGTTGTACTTTTATGGAAGCCGGGCCGCACACAAAAGATGAAATCGTCGCCGCCGTCGACCGCGGCATCATCTGCGAAACGTATACGACCGGTCAGGTTGAGCTTGGCGCCGGTGACTTTACGTTCAATGTCAAGAACGGCTGGCTCATCGAGCGCGGCAAGGTTACGTCGCCGATCAAAGACATCGTGATCAGCGGCAATGGCCCGCAGACACTCGAGCGCATCACGATGGTGGCTAGTGACGCACGTCTCGATGCGGGCGGCTGGACCTGCGGCAAGAACGGCCAGACCGTGCCGGTATCGCAGGGGATTCCGACCGTCCTGGTCTCCACAATGGCGGTGGCGGCGGACGCTGCCAGGGCCGCCTCGTCCGCAACCGTGGCTTAGGCCATCAGGCCACCGTCGATCGGAATCGCGGTGCCGGTTATGTGGCGCGCTGCGTCACTCGCGAGAAACAGCACGAGCCCGGCGATGTCTTCAGGAGTAGCGATGCGCCTGTTGGGACTCTCGGCTGCGACCGCTGCCAGGAACGCGTCGACATCGCCATCGTCTTCCTCAATCTCGCTGACCAGCATCGGGGTGTCGACACTGCCGGGGCAGACTGCGTTAATCCGCAATCCGTCGGCCGCATGGTCTTGCGCCATGGCGCGCGTCATCATGATGAGCCCGCCCTTGCTTGCACAGTAGGCAACGGCCCTGGGCCCGGCTTTGAGTCCCCAATAGGACGCAATGTTGACAATGCTGCCCTCGGTTTGCAGCAAGTAGGGCAGCGCCGCTCGCGACAGATAAAACGGCACGTCAAGATTGATCGTGAGCGTGTCGCGCCAGTTGTCGTCGCTGGACTCCTCTGCGTTGCCGCGCAGCAGAACGCCGGCCGCATTGACGAGACAATCGATGCTGCCAAACTCATCGACCGTCGCGGCAACGAGCTCGTCGCAGTCCTCCGAGTCCTCGAGTTCTCCGGCCCATGTCGAAATGTCCTCGGAAACGTCTGCGACTTCTTCGAGCCGGCCTTCGTCGCGACCGGCGGCCATCACAGACCAGCCGGCCTCGGCAAACGCAATCGCCGCCGCCGCACCGATGCCCGAACTTGCACCTGTCACCAGGACGACGTTCATGATGAATTTCTCGAGACTGCTATCCTGGCATTATAGCGGGATATTTGATTATGGCCGAAGACACTCTCACCGCTCTCGGATGGCGACCGCATTTCGCGGCGCAGCTTGTCGAACCTGACGATGCCGCATTGAAGATCGCGCGCGTCATGGCAGTGCACCGTGGACGCATCGAAGTTGCGGGGCAGGGCGAAGATCGTTTTGTCGACCTTACGCCTGCGAATGCGGCCCTGGGTATTACGGTGGGTGACTGGGTCCTGATTGACGAAGATGGCCCAGCAGTCAAGCGGCGGTTGGATCGATTCGGCCTGTTTCAACGTCGCGCAGCGGGAACATCCGGTGACATCCAGCTCATTGCGGCCAACGTCGACACCTTGTTCATCGTCACGTCGGCCAACCGGGATTTCAATATCGCGCGCCTGGAGCGTTACCTCGCGCTTGCGCATGATGCCGGCGCGTATCCGGTCATCGTTATCACCAAAGCTGATCTGGCGGATTCGGTCACGCAATTTGTTGCGCAGGCCTCGCGGTTGTCGCCGGGTCTGCTGGTCGAAGCGCTCGACGCGCGGAATGTCGATCAGGTAGCCGTGCTCCGGCCCTGGTGTGAGACCGGACATACCGTGGCCCTCGTCGGTTCTTCTGGCGTCGGAAAATCTACTATAATCAATACCTTATCTGGATCACACGAAAAGACGCGTGGCGTGCGCGAAGACGATCAGCGCGGGCGGCATACGACCACGCGCCGTTCGATGCATCCGTTGCCGGATGGTGGCTGGCTGATCGACACGCCCGGTATGCGCGAGCTGCGGCTAGTCGGCGTCGCCGCTGCGCTTGAGGATGTTTTTGGCGATGTCGCGAAACTCGCAGAGGAGTGCCGGTTCGCCGACTGCACCCACACTGCCGAGCCCGATTGTGCCGTGCTGGCCGCGATCGAGTCGGGCGATCTCGATGCGGATCGGCTCAGGCGTTACCGCAAGCTACTGTCGGAAGATCTGCGGAATACTCAGAGCCTGGCCGAGCGCCGCGCCCGCGATCGCTCGACAGGCAAGCTTTACAAGTCCATTCAGGCTGGCAAACGACGCGACAAGGGCGGCG
>JAOTUB010000102.1 GCA_029864095.1 Gammaproteobacteria bacterium
AGCGGTACGATGTTCTCCGCCTGCGGACCTTTCTGGCCCTGCGTGACGGTGAATTCGACCTTCTGGCCTTCGGCAAGCGTCTTGAAGCCGTCACCCTGAATTGCGCTGAAATGCGCAAATACGTCGGGGCCGTTCTCCTGCTCGATAAATCCGAAGCCCTTGGAGTCGTTGAACCACTTCACGGTTCCTGTAGTTGTAGACATAATTGTCTCCTGTCAAACATTTGTAGATGTGGCCTTTTCAGGGGCCGTTTGGCTGAAAGTGCTGCTATTACTTATGAAAAACAGGACGAGCTACAAGAATTTGGAACATCGAAACGAAATACATAAATAGTTGGCGTACATTCAAGCTGGGGGCAGTATATACCGCAAGGGGCCGGATACAAGCTTACAGAGCCCATTTTTGAGGTTTTTTTGCATGTCGAAAAAACACGAAATCTGGCCGTTCGGCGTCGCGATCGTGGTAATTGGGGCTGGTCCCGCACAGGCTGGCGCCGCCGGTGAGAATGCCGGCGGCGCCCGGCCTTCGGTCAACACAGAGGCCGTGCGTGTATGCAATCCGGCCCGGAATACGGATTTTGCCTTTACCTCCAGCGCTGACGGCGATAGCAAGATATACCTCTACGATGGGAAAGCAGCGTCAATCCGCAAGCTCACGGACAACGACGCGCAGGACCACTGGGCTACCTGGTATCCCGATGGCAAGTACCTGGCGTTTCAGTCGTTGCGCGATGGCAACCGGGAAATCTATCTGCTGAACCTTGCAAGCAGTGTGGCACAGAATATCTCGAATCACCCGGAGCAGGACCTGCTGCCGTCATGGTCACCGGCTCGGTCCGTACTATTGACGACCTTTGCACAGGATAACGCGGGTCGGGTTTTTGACAGCCGTTGCGTCGCAGGCGACGGAACATACGATGTTCCCATCATCGACGACGCAAGCGATGCGCGTGCTGCGGCGTGGCGACCCAAAAGCGAGTAAATCAGATGTCGCTCAACATCCGACAAGCTGAACCCGGCGACCTCAATCGACTGGTTGAAATCTACAATCATTACGTCACCGAAACGCATGTGACTTTCGATACGGAACCTTTCGCGGTGGGAGCACGCACACAGTGGTTCACGCAATTTTCGGATACGGGCCCCTACCGCCTGCTCGTGGCCGAGATGGATGAACAGCTGGTCGGCTATGCATCGAGTACGCGCTTCAATCAAAGACCCGCTTACGGTACCTCGGTAGAGACAACGATCTACATCGATCCGGGGCATCTCGGCAAAGGTTTCGGTCGCCCGCTATATGGGGAGCTGCTGCAGCGGCTACAGAAAGAGGAATCGGTCCACCGCGCCTATGCCGGCGTTGCACTGCCAAACCCGGGCTCTGTTGCGCTGCATGAGGGGCTTGGATTTGTTCGTGTGGGCTCTTACCACGAAGTGGGTTTCAAATTCGGCAAGTACTGGGACGTGGACTGGTTCGAAAAGGACATGGCAACGCAATGACATCCGGCAGGCATCTGACTACCGAAGAACTCGAACAAGGACTCGAGAGTATTTTGCAGTCGCCTACGGATAACGGTGAACTTGCGCTTATCGTCAAGCGGCCCGACGTAGATAAGCGCGAGTCCATCACCGAGGGGCGTCTGGACGTCGGGCAGGGGCTCGTCGGAGACAACTGGCTGAACCGCGGCAGCAGGCACACGCCCGATGGCGGGGCAGACCCGGAGATGCAGCTCAATATCATGAATGCGAGGGTGGTCTCGCTGGTCGCAGATGACGCGGATCGGCGCGAACTTGCCGGCGATCAGCTGTTTCTGGACATGGACCTGAGCTACGAAAACCTGCCGCCGGGTACACAACTGGCGATCGGCGATGCGGTCATCGAGGTAACCGCGCCGCCACACACGGGGTGCAAAAAGTTCGCGGCCCGATTCGGCCGGGACGCGATGGTCTTTGTGAACACCGGCATCGGCAAGAAACACAACTTTCGCGGTATCAACGCTAAGGTCACGAAGCCCGGTAATATCAGGGTCGGAGACATTGCGCAAAAAATCTGATTTTGGCTAGCATCCGCCGCGATGAATAACGCACTTAGCTCGGGCTCCGGGACGCAACCATTTGAAAAATGACCAGACCAAGAGCGTCCTGCGCCTGCCAAAAAGGCATCGAGGGGCAGCCGTCAAGTCGGACTCGGCGCTTGGCGGTCGGCTCGTTCGCGAACAGTCGCTTGCCAACGCGGTTTGCGCCGGTCTGATAATCGTTATTGTTTTCAGCGGCTTGTGGGCGATGGTATCGACTCTGGTCGATCGTATCTTCCCGTGGATGACGCTGTTTCTTGGCGGTCTCGTCGGCCTTGCAATCCGGCGTGCCGGCAAGGGCCTCGACTGGCGATTCCCGGTGCTCGCCGCAATAGTGACCGTCTTCGGGGCGCTGGTCAGCAACATCGTCGTTGCCGCAGCATTCACGGCAATCGAGCTGGAAACGTCTACGTTGCATGTCTTGCGTGCCGTGACATCGATGACCTGGCCGGTCTTTTTCGACGAGGTGCTGTCGTCGGTGGATACGGTCTACGCGCTGTTTGGCGCGGCAATTGCCGCTTTCTATGCCAACAGGCGCCTTGACCGGGCGGAGTTCCATGCACTGCGGACCTGGCAACAGGAAAAGACCAATGTCGCAAAAAATTGAGATCTACGGCGATTCGATTTCAGGTAACTGCTACAAGCTGCAGCTCGCCTGCGCACAACTGGCGCTCGACTATATCTGGCACGAGGTCGACATCCTGGCCGGCGAGTCGCGGACCGAGGAGTTCCTCGCAATGAACCCTAATGGCAGAGTGCCGTTGGTTGCGCTACCCGATGGCCGCTTCCTGTCAGAGTCCAACGCGATTTTGAGCTATCTCGCCGATGGGAATGAATTCGCCGGCCGGGACCGCTACGAGGCAGCGAACATCCTGCGCTGGATGTTCTTCGAGCAGTACAGCCACGAACCGTACATCGCGACCTCCCGATTCATCATCCGGTATCTCGGTCGCCCCGCGGATCGCGAAGGCGATCTTGAAGCGCGGCAGGATGGCGGCTACATGGCGCTCGATGTCATGGAAAAGGAGCTGACGGAACATGACTTCATCGCGAACGATGCGTACAGCATTGCCGACATTGCACTCTACGCCTATACGCGCGTGGCGGATGAAGGCGGTTTCGACCTCGGCGGTTATCCGCAGATCAGGGCGTGGCTACAGCGTGTGGAAAAGCAGGATCGATTCGTGCCGATGTCAGACCGGCATTAGCAGACTATTTGTTTCAACAGCTTTGCCGGTAAACGAAGCAAGCTGGCGTTTGACCAGCGACTCGAGTTCGTTGACGGCGTTGACAATACCCAGGAAGTACGGCGGTTCGCGGCGGAGCAACGTCCAGTCGCCCGACTCGATGATGTGCACGAGGTGCGAGATGTTGTTGCGAATCGCGTCGATGTAGGGGTTTTGACCGTCGTACAACACTTCGATATAGCGGTATACGCGATTGAACTTGCGATGCAGACGTTCGCGCATGACCTGCTGATAGAACACAGGCGTCTTTCGGAGCAAGTCCAGCCCCGATTTGTAACGCACCGTGTACTCGCCCGGGCTGGCGTTTTCGACGGCGACGCCACCGACGACAAACTCCTTGTACAGGCGGTCGCGACATTTTTCGAGATAACAACGATCCGCCATCTGCGCTATCAGGTCGGCGGTGCCGATCAGGTGACCGCAGATGACGTCGCGTGGGTCATCGAGCTCGATCTTGTCGAGGTCGAGTTCATAGCCCGTGAAATGCACGATCATGCTGCTGACGGCGACGTCTTTAGACATACCCAACTCGGGTAGATAGCGGCGCAGGAAATCGGCACTTCGAGACACGTGATATAGCGTGAACTCTGCGCCGTTGGAGAACTCACTGTCGCGTTCTTCGTGACGGATGTAGCCCGAATCGTGAAACAGCGACGTGATGATCGCCATCTGTGCGCGACGCGCGCCGAGGCGCTCGGCGGGCTCCACGCTGCGCTCGTATCCGGCGACGAGACGCGCGAGCGCAAGAGTCATGTCCAGCGTATGTTGCAAATCGTGATATGTCGTGTCACAGCCTTTATAGCCTGGAAAGCGACCCGTAAACAGGCGCTCGAAGTCGTAAAACGCTAGCCACAGCTTGTCGTATGAAGCGCCTGGAAACGTCGCGCTAAACAGATCGTAAACGGCATTGCGCACCGCGATCGGGTCACTGACCTGTACGGTGTTGGTAACGTCGTAATCGTTACGGCGATCCTGGGACATAATTCTGTTCTTATTATTTTTTGTCGCCGAGTTACGGGTAGGGGCGCTGCGTCTGATATCAGTCAACCGCGACCCCCGCACTCTGGCTCACATGCCTGCATGATACACGGCAGGCCAAGCGCGGGCAGCGCAAATATCTGAAATATGTCACATTCCTGGCTGTCTATGCAGACGATCACAGCCGGCTCAGAACTCGAATTCCGCGACCACGGGGGCATGGTCAGACGGCCGCTCCCAGGCCCTGGGTTCCTTGTCAACGTAACTGGCGCTGCAGATTTTCGCCATCGATTCACTGGCGAGAATCAGGTCGATGCGCAGGCCGGCATTGCGTCGAAAACCTGCTGCCCGGTAATCCCACCAGCTGAAGCATTTCTCTGGCTGGTCGAATTTGCGAAACACGTCTGCAAGCCCGAGCTCAAGCAACGAAGTAAGCGCCTTGCGCTCTAATGGGCTGCAAAGAATCGCGTCACCCCATTTCTCGGCGTCGTAGACGTCTTCGTCAGCCGGCGCAACATTGAAATCACCAAGCACGACGAGTTTATCGTGCCGGGTGAGCTCGCCTTCAAGAAAGTCACGCAGCGCTGAGAGCCAGCCAAGCTTGTAGTCGTATTTTTCCGAGCCGACGGACTGGCCGTTCGGGACATAGAGGTTCACGATGCGGACGCCATCGATGGTCGTGGCCAGTACTCTGCGTTGCGGGTCGTCGAAACCCGGAAACCCGGTGACCGGATCAGCGGGTCGAACGCGGCTGATTACAGCCACGCCGTTGTAGGTTTTCTGTCCGTTCGCAATTGACGCATAACCGATCTTGGCCAGGGCGTCCGTCGGGAACGCTGCGGTGGCCTGCTTGATTTCCTGCACCGCCAGGACGTCTGGACCATTCGCCGTAAGCCACTCGAGCACGTGTGGCAGTCGCACATTCATCGAGTTCACGTTCCACGTGGCGATCTTCATTCACTCAGGATACCGCTTTGTCTGAGCAGCGCATCGATCTTGGGCTTGCGTCCACGGAACGCAACGTAGGCCTGCATGATGTCGCTGCTGCCGCCGATCTCCAGTATTTTGACGCGGAAGCGTCGTGCTGTTTCCTGGTCGAAAATGCCGGCCTTTTCGAACGCGCTGAAGGCATCCGCAGCGAGGACTTCGGCCCATTTGTAGCTGTAATAGCCGGCGGCGTATCCCCCGGCGAATATGTGCGAGAAGCTGTGCGGCGAACGGTTGTAGTCGGGATGCGGAATCAAGGCCACTTCGTCGCGGACCTCTCGAAGCGTTTCGAGAACGGCAGGACCACGCTGCGCATCGAACTCGGCGTGCAGCCGGAAATCGAACAATGCGAACTCGAGCTGACGCATCATCGCGAGCGCGGCGCCCGCATGACGGCTGTCGTCGAGGCGGTCAAACAGCGACCGCGGCAAGGGTTCGCCAGTTTCGGAGTTTGCAGAGCAGCGAGTCAGCACTTCATAGTTCCAGGCGAAGTTTTCCATGAACTGGCTCGGCAGCTCGACAGCATCCCACGGAACGCCATTGATACCCGCGATGCTCGGATAATCGATGCGCGTCAAAAGGTGGTGCAACATGTGCCCGAATTCATGGAACAGGGTCACCACGGCTTCGTGGGTCAGCAAGGAACGATGCTTGCTCTTGTCAGGTGGAGGAAAGTTGCAGACCAGATAGCCAACCGGCAGCGTCGTGTGGCCGTTCAGGTTCTTGCGCACGACGCACTCGTCAATCCAGGCGCCGTGACGTTTGCCGCTGCGAGCAAACAGGTCGGTGTAGAAGCCACCGATCAGAGCGCCGTTTTCATTCCGCACCGCGTAATAGCGTACGTCCTCATGCCATGTGGCGACATCGTCCTGCACTTCGAGGCTGACGCCATAAAGGCGCTCTGCAAGCTCGAACAACCCGCCGACTACGGTCTGCACTGGAAAGTACTGGCGCAGCTCCTCGTTGGAGATCGAGTGCTTTTTCTGTTTAAACTTCTCGAGCCAATATGGGCAATCCCATGGGGTCATTGTAATGCCCGCAAACTCGGAAAGTTCGGCAACGTCTTTTTCCGCTGCAGCACGAGTTCGTGAAGCAAGCTCATGCAGGAATTCAAGGACCTCCTCGGTCGATTCGGCCATCTTTGTGGCGAGCGAGTACTCGGCGTAGTTGTCGAAGCCGATCAGTTGTGCCGCTTCATGCCGCAAGGAGAGAATGTTATGGATGTGCTCGCTATTGTCCCAGTCCGGGTTTTGGCCCTGATCCGACGCGCGCGTTACCCACGCCTGATAAAGAGTCTCGCGCAGCCCGCGGTTGTCAGCGTGTCGCATCACCGCGTCGTATGTGGGGTAGTCGAGCGTTAGCAGCCAGCCCTGCCGGTCTCTGCGGCGCGCTTCGGCCGCCGCACGCAACACGGCGTGCTGCGGCAGCCCGGCGAGATCCTGCTCGTCGTGGACATGCAGGCTCCATGCATCCTGGGCGTCCTGAATGTTGTGCTCGAATGCGGCCTGTGTCGCGGCCAGCTGCTGCATGATCTCCTTGAACCGGGCCTTTTGCGCGTCCGGCAGATCGACGCCGGCGAGCCGGAAATCACGCAAAGCGTGTTCTACAACGCTCTTCTGTGCAGCGCTGACATTGTGTGGCAGTCGCGCTTCGACCGCTGCATAGGCCGCTTGCAGGCGGGCGTTTTGCGATAACTCGGTGCCATGTTCGGTCAGCAACGGAAGCGCCGCGTTGTAGGCGTCACGCCACTTTTGTGAGCCGAGTACGCCTTGAAGATGGCGGACCGGGGACCAGACACGAGCCAACTCATGTTCCATTTCCTCCAGCGGTGCGACGAGGGAGTCGAAATCCGGCTGCGGCGTCTCGTCGAGCAGCGCTTCGAGCTTTTGTCGATGTGCTGCGATAAGCTCGCTCAGCGCTGGAACGACCTGGTCGGGCGCCAGTTCGGCAAATCGGGGTAGTGATGAGGTATCGAGGAGCGGGTTGGGCATTGATGCGTCTGATGTCCGTTTCAGGCGCAGGATATTAGCACGTAGACGCTCGCGATGCGGGCGATTGTGGTAAGAGGAAGCCAGGCTTTGAAAGAGAAATTTGACCTAATCGTCATTGGTGGTGGAAGCGGCGGTATTGCACATGCCCGTCGTGCCGCCGAGTACGGTGCCCGCGTCGCCGTCATTGAATATGGACCGCTTGGCGGAACCTGCGTCAATGTGGGTTGCGTGCCAAAAAAGATCATGTGGTACACGACCAGCCACAAATACCAGTTGGATCATGCCGCCGATTACGGGTTCGAGGTAACGGTTAACGGGCACGACTGGGCCGGACTCAAGTCCCGGCGTGACGCTTACGTGAGAAGGCTCAACGGTATTTACGAAATTAATCTCGACAGAAGCGGAGTTACGTACCTTGCCGGCGTGGGACGATTCATTGACGCACACACGATTGGAGTCGGTGATAACCAATACCACGCCGATCGTATTGTCATTGCGACCGGTGGCCGGCCCATCGTGCCGGATATTCCGGGTGCGGAGCACGGCGTGACCTCGGACGATTTTTTTGCGCTCGATGAGCGACCAGAAAGGGTGCTGGTTGTAGGCAGTGGTTACGTCGCCGTGGAACTGGCCGGCGTTTTCAACGCGCTCGGTAGCCAGACGCGAGTCGTCGTGCGTAAGGACAGCGTTATCAGGAGCTTCGATGACATGCTCGGGCAAGAGCTCATGCAGGCGATGGTGAGAGACGGCATCGAATTGGAGACACAGGTCATTCCAGCATTGGTCGAGAAAACCGACCAGGGCTTCGTGCTGCAAGCGGAAGATGGCCGCTCTTTCGGCCCGGTGGACTGTATTCTATGGGCCATAGGTCGTGCGCCCAACGTGGAAGGCCTCGAGTTTGATCGCGCTGGCGTTTTGAGTAACGAGCGCGGCTTCATTCCGACCGACATGCTGCAGCAGACGAATATTGAGCACATATTCGCCCTGGGTGACGTCACGGGACGAGAAGCGCTAACCCCGGTTGCGATCGCCGCGGGCAGGCGGCTCGCCGATCGTCTTTATGGGGGCATGGAGGGGCGCCACCTCGACTATGATCTGATACCCACAGTTATTTTCAGTCATCCACCGATCGGAACGGTCGGTGCCACAGAAGATGCGGCTCGTGCCGAGCATGGCGATGCTATCAAGGTCTACACATCGACGTTTACGCCCATGTATTACGCACTCGGCGCCAAGAAATCGCGTTCAGTGATGAAACTCATTACTGCAGGCAGCGAAGAAAAAATCATCGGCTGTCACGTAATCGGCGACGGTGCGGATGAAATGTTGCAGGGATTCGCGGTCGCTATCCGCATGGGAGCGACGAAGGCTGACTTTGACGATACCGTCGCCATCCATCCGACAAATGCAGAAGAGCTCGTGACTATGCGTTGATGTTCATTTGTTTGAGGACGGGCGCGGTATCGGGACGCACGCCGCGCCAAAGATGAAACGACTCGGCCGCTTGTTCGACGAGCATGCCCCAACCCATAACCGATTTTGCGGCGCCATGATCCCGCGCCCAGGTGCTGAACGGTGTGGGACTCAGACCGTAGGACAAGTCATAACAGAACGTGTTCTCTGTAACGGCGGCCTCGGGATACGGCGGCGTGCCACCATGCAGACCGGCTGACGTCGCGTTGATGATCAGGTCATACGGCTCAGACGCGGGCACGTCATCAAATCCGCAGGCGGTTACGGGCCCGAGGCTCTCGAAGCGATCAACAAGCTTCTGCGCCTTTTCAGGGGTGCGATTTGCGATGCGCAATGACGCCGGCTGCATTTCGAGTAGCGGCCCGACAATTCCGCGCGTTGCGCCACCGGCGCCGAGAATGAGGATGTTGGCATATTCGAGGTTGACGCCGAGGTTTACGTTCAGGTCGCGCAACAAGCCGATGCCGTCGGTATTGTCGCCGTAAAGCTCACTGCCTCTGAAGATGATCGTATTGACCGCGCCGGCCGTGCTGGCGCGCTCGCTCGACTGGTCCACGAGTTTCGCGACGGCGTGTTTATGCGGGACGGTAATGTTTAGACCCTTGCCGCCAGTGCGCTGAAACTGGCGTATGGCCGTATCGAGTTTCTCGGGGGCGACCTGCAGCAACTCGTACCGTATTTCCTGACCCGTCTGCAGCGCGAACAGCCGGTGAATAACAGGCGAGCGACTGTGGGACACCGGATAGCCCATCACGCCATAGCGATCGATTGTGACCTTTTCATTCACGGCGCCAGCCAGCTCGCGGCGGCGATTGAATAATATGACAGGATCGCACACGCACCAGCTCGTTTGATGCACAGCAATGACTCGAGGACGGCCGAGCGCTCATCGAGCCAGCCGTTAGCCGAGGCAGCTTTGAGCATCGCGTATTCGCCGCTGACCTGGTAGGCGAATGTCGGCACGCCGTACGTCTCCCGAACCCGGCGAATGACGTCGAGGTACGGCAGCGCTGGTTTGACCATGACGATATCGGCGCCCTCGTCGATATCCAGACCGACCTCGCGCAGCGCTTCGTCACTGTTGCCGGGAGCCATTTGATAGGTCGATTTGTCGCCGCCGCCAAGGCTTGCGGCGGAACCGACGGCATCGCGGAAAGGCCCGTAGAAGCACGAGGCGTACTTTGCGGCGTAAGCCAGAATCAGGGTATTGCTGTGCTGCTGCGCCTCGAGTTCGCTGCGGATGGCACCGATACGGCCGTCCATCATGTCCGACGGCGCGACGATATCGGCGCCCGCCTCCGCGTGAGATACGGCCTGGCGCACGAGCATCGCAACGGTCTCGTCATTGAGCACGTAGCCGGAATCGTCGATGATGCCGTCCTGGCCATGGGTCGTGTACGGATCCAGCGCGACGTCGGTTATCACTGCCAGATCGGGGTACTCGGTTTTGATGGCCCGAACCGTCGACTGTACGAGACCGTCAGGATTGGCACATTCGGCCCCATCCACGCTCTTCTTGTCCGGCTCGATCACGGGAAACAGCGCGACGGCCGGGATGCCGAGCCTGGCAGCCGCACCCAGTTCCCGCAGCAGGCCGTCAATACTCCGGCGCTCGACACCGGGCATCGAGGGTACCGGCTCGGAGCGCTTCGCGCCGTCCAGGACGAAGACCGGGTAGATAAGATCGTCCGGGCTGAGTCCGGACTCGGCCACGAGCCGCCGCAATGCCACAGTTCTGCGGCTGCGCCGCAGGCGAACTTGAGGGAACTGGCCCGGTCTGAAAGCACTCATAGCTAGACGATATAAACACAATAATTTCAGATTTTCCCAATATTTAGGTAGGGTTTCCACGCTTGAATCACAGTTTTCCGCCGATTCAGTAATAAATATCAAAAGAAGCGGGTCATCTCGTATGCAAAGCAGCAAAGCTGCCTCTCTGAGGCGTCAAAGATTTGACGAATACGTGGCTGTATATCACCAGGACATGTATCGCTATGCGGCCTGGCTCAGCCGGGACAGGTCGATTGCCGAAGATGTCGTTCAGGAAGCGCTCATGCGGGCCTGGAAGTCACTGGATGCATTGCGCGATGAGGCGGCTGCCAAGCAGTGGCTGCTGACGATCGTCCGGCGGGAGAATGCCCGCTATTTCGAGCGAAAAAGGCTCGAAACGGTCGACATCGACAATCTGACGGCGTCGCAAGCGGCATTGCTGGCGGAGCAGCCCGACGAAGAGCTCGATCATATGCGTCAGGCGATTTATGAGCTGGATGATGATTACCGCGAACCGCTGGTGTTACAGGTCCTGATGGGCTACAGCACCAACGAGATCGCAGAACAGATGGGACTGAAGCAAGGCGCGGTATTGACAAGACTGCACCGCGCACGAGCCAAACTTAAAGAGCAGATGGCAAAACCGTGAAATGCGAAGAGTACAGAGAGGCCATAGCAGCGGACCCGTCGTTTGACGGTAATGCCGGGCACCTGTCCGAATGCGCCGCGTGCCAGACGTATCGCAAGGAAATGCTGGCGCTCGAGCAGACGATCGGCCGCGCGTTGCGGCTCGATGTGCCGGAGCTCGAGATGCCGGAGCTGCCGGAGATTGTCGCAGAGGAATCTCGTGAGTCATCTACGTCTATGTCCGATAATGTCGTCGCGTTGCCGAATCGACGTCGGGTGTCGCCAGCTTGGTTCGCCATGGCCGCGACAGTTGTCGTTGCCGCATTGCTGGGTATTCGGCTGCTCAGCACGGGCGTCGAGTATGAGTCGCTCGCAGACGAGATTCTGGCGCACGTCGACCACGAGCCCTATGCGCTGCGCGTAACGGACGTCGCCGTATCGGACGAGCGACTGGCTTCCGTCGTGCCGGCGAATGTGGCAAAAATGGACCACGGCGCCGGGTTGATCACGTATGCACAGAGCTGCGTGATCAACGGACATGAGGTTCCGCATCTCGTCATTCAGGGCGAGCGCGGTCCGGTAACGATACTGTTGATGCCCCATGAGATGATCTTAGAGGCACAAATTCTGGCCGGAGAAAACGTGAACGGCGTCATTCTGCCGGTGGGTAACGGCAGCATCGCGATCATCGGCGAGAGCGGCGAATCCCTGGAAAGAATACAACAACAGGTTATGAAATCGGCGACGTGGAGCACATAGATTCGGCGTCACGCGTTAATCTGCCCAACGCGGGCAAACAACCCTTGTAGGAGAGAGAGAATGTCGGAAAAGAAAGTTGTAAAACCAATCGCGCTGGCTGTGGGTGCTGCCCTGGCTGGATCTTTTGCTTTGTCGAGCAGTATCGCAAGTGCTGACACCGTCCAGAGCCCGTTCGCAATGTCAACGATGAGCGTCGGCTACATGCTCGGCGCAGGCGAAGGCTCATGCGGCGGCGACAAGGAAGGCAAAGAAGGCGAAGGCAGCTGTGGCGAAGGCTCATGCGGCGGCGACAAGGAAGGCGAAGGCAGCTGTGGCGAGAAAGAGGGCGAAGGCAGCTGCGGTGAGAAAGAAGGCGAAGGTAGCTGCGGCGAGAAAGAAGGCGAGGGCAGCTGCGGTGAGGGTTCCTGCGGTGGTTCCATATAGAAAATAGTTACCGTTTGCATACCATTGCAGAGAAAGCCCGCGCGCTGCGCGGGCTTTTTTGTGTCCAAAATAAATATTCGCGGCTTATTGCCGCCGGCGCCGGGATGGTAAATTAGCTGGGCGAAACGAATGGGATGCTCAAATGGCAAAAGCAGTGACACGTTGTGCATGGGCAGAGGGCGTTAGCCTCGACTACATCGAATACCATGACAAGGAATGGGGCGTACCAGTTTTTGACGACCGCGCGCAGTTCGAATTTCTGATCCTCGAGGGTGCACAGGCGGGTCTTAGCTGGTCGACGATCCTCAACAAACGTGAAGGCTATCGCAAGGCCTTCGCCGGCTTCGACGTCGAGAAGGTCGCGCGCTTTTCGGAAAAGCGAATCGAGAAACTTCTGCAGAATCCGGACATCGTCAGAAACAGGCTCAAGGTCAGTTCAGCCGTCACCAACGCCAAAGCGTTTCTGGCTGTGCAGAAGGAATTCGGCTCCTTCAGCGAATATGTCTGGAGCTTCGTCGGCGGCCGGCCGATTCAGAATCGCTTCAGCAAGGACGGCGACATTCCGGCGACGTCGCCCGAGTCTGACGCCCTGAGCAAAGACCTCAAGACACGCGGTTTCAAGTTTGTCGGCAGCAC
>JAOTUB010000103.1 GCA_029864095.1 Gammaproteobacteria bacterium
GCTCGAGGAAATCGAGCTTCTGTTGTGCCCTTGCTGCCACGCCCTCGTAATGCTTTATGCGGTCCTTTAAGTTGAACTGCTCATCACGCAGCTCGTCAAACTCCTTTTTCAGTTCCGCACGATTCCAGTAGAGCTGTAAGAGCTTGTCGCTCTCCTCCTCGTCAGGCTTTTCGTGGGAGTTTCTGAAAATGGCGGTAAGGCTCGTCACCCGTCGTTCCTCTTAACATAACGCCAATCGCCAGCACTTCCTCGCTGCAACGACCGGTCGTCAAATCATGACCATTGATCAATCGGGAAACTCTGACTGAATCGACAGTTTTGCAACCTGTCGGGAGGGGCATTTTCGCGGCTTTTTGCCTAGCGCTCGAGGATCATATGACCCTGATGAATCAGGTACTCGAGCCACTTGTTCAGGATAACGTTGCGCTGCCAACGCGCGTCAAGCTCACGACCGTGCAACCTTGCAAGCCGGCGGAGTTCTGAATGGCGATGCGCGCCGCCAAACCCCATCGACTCAGCCAGCTGGCCATCAAGATAAGCTCGAACTGTCATGTCCGGATCCGCCACCCGATCTGCGCCATTCTCGAAATAATATGTGAGCGACAACGTAACGGTATACCGGCAACGTTCAATGATTTCCACGTGCAGTTCACAATCGCCTGCGACACGCGAGCGAAAACAACCATCGAGACGCTCAAGCTCGGGAATCACATGCAGAAGACGCAGATAGTTACTCTCATAAAGAGCCATCAAACCAACGAAACTTCGTGGTTTAATTAATGTCTGCGGAACAAGTTCGTGGTCGAGTAACATGCAGTCAATATAGCACAGCGACCGGCATTCAAAAGCCGTGACTGTGCCGTTCCACAAACGTGTCACAAAATTGGAAATTCAGGGTCGCACTCGTCGTTCAACGCCGGTACTATCGAGTATTCGACTCGCGATTTCCTCGATCGAGAACTCCGTCGTATCGACATACGGTATGCCATAGCGCTTGAAGATTTTCTCCGACTCGCGTATTTCATAACGTACCTGCTGCGCCGACGAGTACTTTCCCATTGCGCGCCGTTCCTTGCGAATTTGTCGTAAGCGTTCCGGAGTGATCATTAAGCCGAAAAGTTTGTCATTCTGATTGCGGAGAAATTCAGGCAGATTACCGGACTCGAAATCTTCTTCTGTCAGCGGGTAGTTTGCCGCATAAACGCCATACTGCAGGGCCAGATACAGGCACGTCGGCGTCTTACCGGACCGCGAAACGCCGACCAGTATCACATCCGCCATCTCGTAATTGCGACTGACGCCGCCGTCATCATTGGCCAATGCAAAGTTCGTTGCCTCGATGCGCTTCATGTAGGCATCGATGTCGCTCATGCCGTGGGCACGCCCCGACTCATGCGCAGACTGTTGGCCTAACTCATTTTCGAGCGGTTCTAAAAAGACGTCAAAAATATCGAGATGCAAGCCATTAGCTTCCTTGACAATATTCCGAAATTCGGGCTGCACCAGCGTCGAGAATATGAGCGGGCGATGCTCGTCGTTGGCATCAGCTTCGGCAATTCTTCGCACAGCCTCACGCGCCTTGTCATCGGAATCTATAAATGGCAAAGTCACTTGCCGAAAATTGTGGTTGTCAAACTGGGTCATGAGGCTGTGCCCTAGCGTTTCGGCAGTCACGCCAGTCTGATCTGAAAGAAAGAAAACGGTGCGTTCAATCATTTGCGGATATCCCGGATTACAGCCGTGCGGTTTTACCGACCTACTTGTACCCGAGTTCGATTGTCCATTTCCTGTAGGGGAACACAAGGGAGCAACCATTGGAGCCATTTGTCATCAAGCTCGCTGAGCTTGGCATGGATGACGTAGCGACTGTCGGCGGCAAGAACGCTTCTCTCGGAGAGATGCTCAGCAACCTCGGCGATCTCGGCGTTTCCGTCCCTGGCGGATTTGCAACGACGTCGGCGGCATATCGCGCGTTTCTCGGCACGGACGGTCTGGGCAAGCGTATTTCGGACGTCCTCGACAATCTCAACGTCGACGATATTGAGGCATTGAAAACCGCCGGGCAGTCTATTCGCGGCTGGATTCTTGACACTCCCTTGCCCGAACGCCTGCACAATGAAATAGACAGTGCGTGGATGGAAATGTCGAGAGGCAAGGACATTGCGGTTGCCGTCAGGTCTTCCGCCACCGCCGAGGACCTGCCCGACGCGTCGTTTGCGGGCCAACAAGAGACGTTTCTTAACGTACGCGGTATGGACAATCTGATTGATGCGGTGCATCGGGTTTATGCATCCCTGTATAACGATCGTGCCATCGCCTACCGGGTTCATCAGGGCTTTGATCACAAGCTCGTTGCATTGTCAGTCGGCGTACAAACGATGGTCCGCAGCGATGTCGGCTCGTCGGGTGTGGTATTCACTCTGGACACCGAGAGTGGCTTTCGCGACGCCGTATTCATAACGGCATCTTACGGCCTCGGTGAGACCGTTGTTCAGGGCGCCGTTAATCCCGACGAGTTTTACGTTTACAAGCCGGCTCTGCGAGATGGCCTGTTTCCGATCTTGCGCAAGAACATCGGCAGCAAAGCGATCAAAATGATCTACAGCGACGACCCGATGCCAGGCAAGACCGTGCACACTGTCGAAGTCGACGAAAGCGACAGCCAGACATTCTGCATTTCAGACGACGATATCATCGAACTGGCACGCATGGCCGTAGCGATCGAGCAACACTACGGTCGCCCCATGGATATTGAATGGGGAAAAGATGGCAAGGACGGCAAGATATACGTCCTCCAGGCACGGCCCGAGACCGTGCAGAGCCGCAGCGGGCGCACCATTCAGCGCTTTACGCTGAAGGGGACATCCGACGTCATCATCCGCGGCCGCAGCATCGGCCATAAGATTGGCGTGGGCACGGCCAAAGTCATTCGTAATATCAGCGAAATGGGACGTATTCAGACCGGCGACGTTCTGGTGGCCGATATGACGGACCCGGATTGGGAACCCGTGATGAAACGTGCGGCCGCAATTGTCACGAATCGCGGCGGCCGTACCTGCCACGCTGCAATAATCGCGCGTGAACTCGGCATCCCAGCGGTCGTCGGCTGCGGTAACGCGACCGAGACGATTGCCGACGGCAGCGACGTTACCATCAGCTGTGCGGAGGGTGACGAGGGCTATGTTTACGCGGGGAGCCTTGATTTCGAGGAGACCCAGATTGAACTGGACTCGCTGCCGGATATCCCTGTCAAGATTATGATGAATGTCGGTAACCCGGATCGGGCGTTCGACTTTGCGAACATTCCGAATCACGGCGTCGGACTGGCACGGCTTGAGTTCATCATCAATCGTATGATCGGGGTGCATCCGCAGGCGCTGCTTGAGTACGACAATCTCGATGCCTCAACTCGCAACGCGATCGACGAACAGATGGCCGGTTACAGCGATCCGGTCCAATTCTTCATCGACAAGCTTGCCGAAGGCGTCAGCTCGATCGGCGCGGCGTTCGCCCCCAAACCCGTGATCGTTCGCATGTCGGACTTCAAGTCCAACGAGTACGCGAACCTTATCGGCGGCGAGCGCTATGAGCCGGACGAAGAGAATCCGATGCTCGGCTTCCGCGGCGCAGGCCGATACGTCGCAGAAAGCTTCCGGCCGTGCTTCGAACTGGAATGCGCGGCGATTCGCAAGGTGCGTAACGAAATGGGCCTTACAAACGTGCAGGTCATGATTCCGTTCGTGCGCACGGTGCAGCAGGCCAGGGACGTCATAGACGTATTAGCTGACAATGGCCTCGAGCGCGGCAAGGATGATTTGAAGCTGATCATGATGTCGGAATTGCCGACCAACGCGCTGCTTGCCGAGCAGTATCTCGAGCTATTCGACGGCATGTCGATTGGCTCGAACGACATGACACAGCTGACGCTCGGGCTCGACCGCGACTCCGCACTGGTCGCCGAAATCTTTGACGAACGCGACGACGCGGTTAAAGCGCTGCTTGCCATGACGATTGCAGCCTGCAAGAAGCAAGGTAAATACGTCGGTATTTGTGGCCAGGGCCCGTCGGATTATCCGGATCTGGCACGCTGGCTACTCGACCAGGGCATCGAGAGCATGTCCCTCAATCCCGATACGGTGGTCGAGACGTGGATGTTTCTGGCCGGTGAAACGGTAAAATAGAAGCCCGCCTGCGGGCAGGCTTTTACATGGGTTAGAAGCGGTCGTAGCGTGAGCGCCGCTGCCAGCGGATACGCGGCAACCAGATGCCGAGAATAATACCGACGACGAGGACCAACGCGCCGGTCATGAACCAGTAGCGCGTTGTCTGGCTCGTCAGCTCGCGATTTTGTTGTTGCACGGTTGCGGCCTGAATCTCGGCATTCGCCAGCTGCTCGCGCAACTCCTTGTTCTGATTATTAATCGACAGAACGTTGGCAGCCGTTCGATTGATCTCGGCGAGTTCCTTCTCGAGCTGTGCTTTCTCACGTTGCAGAGTCTCTATCTGCCGCGATGCCGCCACATACTCGCTTTTCACAGCATCCAGCTGCGATGTCAGACTCGATCCCTCGGCACTGACGCTGGTTAACCGGCGCGTCAGGTTGCCTAACTGCTCGCGCGCACTTGGTTCATTCATGAGGTATCGCGTCAGTACCCAGCCTTCGGTGCCGGCTGCAGTACGAACGCGGGAATAACCAGTTGCGTCGTCGCGCTCGATCACTTCCAGCGCCGTGCCGCTCGGCAGCATGCGTTCGATCGCGTTGCTGGTACTGGGACCGGAGCGCAACATGACCTCGAACTGGTCGCTCACCCAAACCGACTGGGCGCTCGCGTGGGCGACGGGAAGCAGAATCAGCAGGCAGATTGCCAGGGTCTTGTTAATAAATGTCATCGTCCATTGTCTGGATTGGAAAGCGGCAACTATAAGCGATGGCGGCGGCCTGTGCCACACAAAATCATAGAAATCAGTCGTTTAAAGGCGACAACTTACCGATATTCTGTTCCCAGTTCGCGCCGTCGAAGAGGCTGACCTCAATGGATCCGATCGACTCGGGATTCAGGCAATGGATATTGACGCTGATTCCCGACGGATGCGAACGCGGCACATAGAACGATTTGACGCCGCAGTGCCGACAAAAATAGTGCTTTGCAATGCCGGTATTGAACGTGTACGTCTCGATATCGTCCTGGCCGCTCAGGAGTCTAAACGCATTCTTCGGTACAAGCAGGTGCAGGTAACCCGTCATCCGGCAAATACTGCAGTTGCACCGGGTTCCCTCAATAGCGGCGGGTGCATCGACTTCAAATCGCACCCTGCCACAATGGCAGCCGCCTTCATGCGTTGTCATGGTTTGCTCCCGGTCTCTGTTTTATCCAAACAGCAATATGGTTATTCGCCGGCATTGCGTAGAGCCGTACGCGGCGCATTCCGACCGCTGCCGCCAGTCGATCGAGATCCTCGAGGTGCCGAATACCCATCTCCGGGTTTTGCTGTCGCAGCGAGTCATGAAACGCGGCGTTGCTGGGCGTGTTGAACTGGCCGCCCATACGGAACGGCCCGTACAGTATGAAAACACCACTGTTGTTCAACACGGCAGCCGTGAGCGAGAACATTCTTTCGACCGCTTCGAAAGGCATAATGTGTGCGGTGTTCGCAGCAAAGACGCCGTCATATTTCTCGTCTGGGATGCGCGCGGTCAAAACGTCGAGCACGAGTGGATCGTATGTATTTGTCAGCGCTGCGTCACGGAGCCACGCCAGAATGCCGGGGTGGTTTTCCTGAACATCGCTGGTTTGCCAGGTCAGGTGGCCAAGTTCGGCAGCGAAATGCACTGCATGTTGTCCGGTGCCTGAGCCAATCTCAAGTATGGACGTGCAATCGCGAAACTCCTCGCGGATAACGCCGAGAATAGCGTGCTTGTTGCGCTCCGTCGCCGGCGCGTACGGCTTGTCGCTCATTCGGCTTGTGCAGTGACAAGGCGAGACTGATCGAGAAGCTGATCGCGATACCACGACAGTTCCGCTATCGAATCGCGAATGTCTGACAGTGCCCGGTGCGAGGATTCCTTATTGAATCCTGCCGCAACCGCTGGCGCCCAGTGCTGGGCAAGAATTTTCAATGTACTGACGTCGAGGTTGCGATAATGAAAGTAGCGCTCCAGTTCCGGCATCTCGCGCGCAAGAAAGCGCCGATCCTGGCAGATGCTGTTGCCACTCATCGGTGACACCCCCGCATCGACCCACTGCGACAGGAAATCCAATGTCGCGAGTTCCGCCTGCCGCATCGATACGTTGCTCTGCAATACTCTGTCAATCAAGCCGGACTCGCCGTGTTGCCGGGTATTCCACTCATCCATCCCGTCCATAACAGCCTGCGGCTGCCCGATAGCCAGCACCGGGCCTTCGGCCAACTCATTGAGGTGACGATCCGTGACTATTGTCGCAATTTCGATAATCGTATCGGACTCAGTGTCGAGTCCGGTCATCTCGAGATCGATCCAGATAAGGTTTCCGGCACGATCGTTGTCGCTGTTGCTCATGCGAATCCTTTGGCTTTCGCTGGCGAAGTTTCGTGTAGTTTACCTTTCCTGAGAGTGCATGGCTTCTGGCATCGCGGCATACTCTGCGACAGATTCCCGGAGACTTCGCTTCGATGTCGCAAAAAACCGCCGTTGTGATCGCCACCTTTAGCCGCCGCATGCGCTTGCAGTTCGAGGACGGCGCCGAGGTAGAAGCGCGGATCAAGGGCAAGAAGCTCAAGCCGGTCTGCGGCGACCGAGTCGTCGCCGTAAGCATCGAAGACGAATCCGATTGGCTGATAACCGAGATTGTCCAGCGCGTTAACGAATTGACGCGCCCCAATATGCGAGGACAGACCGAGGTGCTTGCGGCGAATGTCGAACTGCTTATCGTCGTCGCGGCCACCTCACCTCAACCGGACTGGTTCATCGTCGATCGATATCTCTGCGCCGCTGAAAGCATGCACATTCGCGCAGCGGTCGTCTTCAACAAGACCGACGTTGCCTCGAAGGACGAGAAGATCGCGTCGGCGCTGCACGACTACGCGCGAATCGGCTACCCGACGTTACGCTGCAGCGCAAAGGCCAACAGCAACATTGATTCGATTCAGGCGATCGTGCACGGAAATACTGCGATCATCGTTGGTCAGTCGGGCGTCGGCAAGTCGAGCATCATCAACCGACTTCTTGGGGGCCCGGAGCAACGCACGGCAGAAGTGTCAAACAAGACTGGCGAAGGTAAACACACAACCGTCAATTCGATGATGCTGACGCTGCCGGGAGGCGGTGTAATCATCGATTCGCCCGGCGTGCGTGATTACGCTCCTGCTCTGCAGTCCGCGACGCAAGTCATCCAGGGCTTTCGTGAGATTGAACGTGCTGGCCACGATTGCCGCTTCGCCAACTGCCGGCACCTGCGCGAACCCGGTTGCGCCGTGAAGTTAGCGGTCGAAGACGGCACGATCAGCGCGCGGCGCTATGAGTCGTATCGGCGATTGCTAGCGTTGACCGAAAGACTCGACAAGAAACTGTAGGAGCCCGCTACCCTGGCGGCCAGTTAAACAATCTGCCACCCAGCAGATGCAGATGGATGTGAAATACGGATTGTCCGGCTTCTTCACCACAGTTCATCACCGTGCGGTAGCCATCGTCCGCGAGCCCTTCTTGCCGCGCGACTTCTTTGGCAGCAACAAACAGACTCCCGACCAGTTCCGCATCGCCCGCATCGAGATCGTTGATTGTCGTAATGTGCCTGCGCGGAATAATCAACACATGCGTCGGCGCCTGCGGATTAATGTCGCGAAAGGCGAGCGCCGAATCAGATTCGTATATAACGTCTGCGGGAATCTCCCCTTCGAGGATTCTGCAGAACAGACAGTCACTGGCAGTCATGATTCTCTCCTAGTCGACAACGCGCCGACCGTAAAACGCGTGTGACAAAGTACCCCCATCCACATACTCGAGTTCGCCGCCCAGCGGCACGCCATGCGCAATCCGCGATGCCTGAACGCTGTGTCTCGCCGCCATATCCGCAAGATAGTGCGCGGTGGCATCACCTTCGACCGTGGGATTCGTCGCGATGATCATTTCCGTCAGCCTCTCTTGCTTGAGGCGTTCCTCCAGGACGCCCAGGCCGAGATCTTCCGGGCCAATCCCGTCCAGCGGTGACAGGTGCCCCATCAGAACGAAATACACGCCGCGAAAACCGGTGGCATCTTCGATCGCCATGACGTCTGCCGGAGACTCGACGACGCAGAGCTGAGTGTCATCCCGGCCGCTGGCCGAGCAAATCGAGCACAACTCGTGTTCGGTGAACATTCGGCATCGACTACAGTGGCCGATACCTTTGACGGCGTCCGCCAGCGCCGACGATAAGTTGTTTGCGCCCTCGCGATCACGTTCAAGCAGGTGAAAAGCGATGCGCTGCGCAGACTTTTGGCCGACACCGGGCATGCAACGCAACGCGTCGATCATGCGCAACAAAAGGGGCGAATACGACATGTGCACCTAGAACGGTAGCTTCATTCCGGGTGGCAGACTCATGCCGGACGCCATGCCCGAAAACTTCTCCTGCACCGTCGCCTCGACTTTGCGCGTTGCGTCATTGAACGCTGCCACTATAAGGTCTTCGAGCATTTCCTTGTCATCGCCAATCATTGAGTCATCGATTTCGACCGATTGCACCTGATGCTGGCAGGTCATCGTGATTTTGACGGCACCAGCACCCGACGCGCCGGTCACCGTCAGCGAGGCCATTTCTTCCTGGGCCTTCTTCATGTTGGCCTGCATCTCTTGGGCCTGCTTCATTAGCTGACCAATGCCACCTTTCATCCGTTGCTCCTGACTTATTCGCAATACTTATTCGCTCTGGGACGGGTTGTTCAACTTGATCGTATCGGTCTTTAGTTCGGCGCCAAACATGTCCTTGAGCGTCTGCACGTTCGGGTCCGCCTCGAGTTTGACGCGCTCGGCTTCAAAGCGTTCATTTGCCTGTCGCGATTCTTCCTGCATCGGTGACTCGACCGCTGCTTTGCCAATGCTAATATCGACCGTCAGAGATTCATCGAAATACCTCGACAGCGTGGCGGCGAGAGACTCTTTGCGCTGTCGCGTCAGGTACGACTCCGACGCCGCGTCAAGGCTGAAAAAAACCGTATTGCCCTCACGCCTGAGTAATGCACAACTCGCCGCCAGCAGCCTGTCGGCGCCGGCCAGGCCAAGTTGCGGCACCAGTTCTTTCCAGTTGGGGTCCTGCCACTTGCCGGCGCGCGACGGTACTGCCCTCTTGGCCCGCGCGACCTTGACGACAGGTGCGGCAGACTTCTTCGTGGCTATCGATTTGCCAACAGCGCCGCCGCCCTCGGCCGCGCTGTCCGGCGAACTCACCTGGGCCGGTCGGAATGCCAGCATACGCAGCAGCGTCATCTCTGCCCCGCTCTTCGGATCCGGCGCGAGATGCAGGTCACGCCGGCCAATCAAAGCAGTCTGGTAGAAAAGCTGCACATCCGCCGGTGACAATGCATCCGCAAGTTCGGCCGCACGTTCATCACTAATGTCGTCATCGTTGTCGATACGTCCCACGACCTGATACACGGCGATCTGCTGCAGATCCCGCGCAAGATCTTCGAGCAACCGCGCATAGTCGGGAAACTGCTCGTCAATTTCGCGGAGTGCGTCAATGATGCCTGCTGCATCGTTCGCCGCGAGCAGGGTGATCAATCGCGAAACGTGATCCCGATCGATCGTCCCGAGCATTGTCGACACCGGCGCTTCTTCGACCTTACCGCCACAGTAGGCGATGGCCTGGTCGAGCAAACTCAGCGCGTCGCGGAGGCTGCCGTCGGCCGCGCGAGCGATCATAGCCAGAGCGGGGCTATCGGCCTCGATACCCTCCGCCTCACAGATCTTGGCCAGCCGATCCTGAATGAGCCGCGGCGTCAGTCGCGTCAGGTTGAACTGCAGGCAGCGCGACAGCACCGTGACCGGGAGTTTTTGTGGATCGGTCGTGGCCAGCAGAAATTTGACGTGTGGCGGAGGCTCTTCGAGCGTCTTCAACAACGCGTTGAACGAACTCTTCGACAACATGTGCACCTCGTCGATCAGATACACCTTGTACCTTCCACGCGCAGGTGCGTATTGCACATTGTCGAGCAGATCGCGCGTATCGTCGACCTTGGTCTTGGACGCGGCGTCCACCTCGATCAGATCGACAAATCGTCCCTCGTCGATTTCCACGCAGGCGCTGCACTCACCGCAGGGTTCTGCGGTGACACCTCTCTCGCAGTTCAGTGCCTTGGCAAGAATGCGCGCGATCGTCGTTTTGCCGACGCCGCGCGTACCGGCAAACAGATAGGCATGATGCAGTCGACCGGATTCCAGCGCATTCATCAGCGCCTGCAATACGTGCTCCTGACCCACCGTGTCGGCAAAGTCTTTGGGCCGCCATTTGCGTGCCAGAACGAGGTAGCTCATACGTGAAACCGTGGCAGCGGATGCCTGAATGCCAATGGGCCAGTGTAGCGCAAGGGCCGTGCGGAGCAAGTCCGGAAAAGTGGCCCGCGCCAGCGACTCCCCGGCACCCGGCGTCACCGCTACCGTTGCTCCCTTCCGGGCCTGGCGGGGTTTACGGCTGACCGTCGCGGGGAAGCCGACGCGGACCGGGCGCGATTATCGCCGCTCGATCGCTGTGGCACAACGGTATTGGGCCAATCAACCCCAGAGATGACGATCCTTCTCGATAACCTGCGAAGGCGTGCCGACGATTAACGGGTCCGGTCCATGCACGATGTGGCTGTCCTTGTCCGGATAATCGAGCTTCGCGAGGAAGTGCTGCATGCAATTCAGGCGTGCGCGTTTCTTATCATCGGACTTGATCACGTTCCACGGCGCATCGGCCGTGTCCGTGTAAAAGAACATGGCTTCTTTGGCTTCCGTGTATTCAGGCCACTTGTTGCGCGACTGCTCGTCAATCGGGCTGAGTTTCCATTGCTTAAGCGGATCGCCCTGGCGGGCCTCGAAACGCCGCATTTGTTCCTCGTGCGTAACCGAGAACCAGTACTTGAACAATTTGATCCCTGACCGCGCGAGCAGGCGTTCCAGATCGGGCACCTGGCGCATGAACTCGAGATATTGCAATGAGCTGCAGAATCCCATGACGCGCTCAACGCCGGCGCGGTTGTACCAGGAGCGATCAAAAAACACCATCTCGCCCGCGGTAGGCAGATGCTTGATGTAGCGCTGAAAATACCACTGGCCGTGTTCGTGCTCGGTCGGCTTCTCGAGTGCGACAACGCGGGCAGCACGAGGATTCAGGTGCTCCATGAATCGTTTGATCGTACCGCCCTTGCCGGCTGCGTCACGACCCTCACAGATGACGACAATTCTCTGCCCGGTCTGCTTGACCCAGTTCTGCACTTTCAACAGCTCGACCTGCAGCTCCGCCTTGTGCTGTTCATACGCTGCGGTGCGAATCTTGTTTTTGTAGGGATATTGACCCGTGCGGAACAACTCGCGAATCATTTCGGGGCTGTGGCGCATTTCACCCAATATATGCGCAGGTGCTTGGTCGTTCACTTTTTTCCTGCGTTTCGCCTGCACCGATCGCAATGGCGCCTTGCCCGCGGCGTCTGCCTTCCCGTCCGTCATGATGATCCTGCTCCTGAAGACACAAATCCGGTCGATTATCCGCGCATCGCCGACATAGCGTAATACGCAATAGTGCTTATTTCTCTGTCGGCGTACAACATCGGTGCGGTTCCCTTTGGCCGCAATCAGCACGGATCCGACTGGCTCGTAGCAGCAGAAAGCATCCACATGAGGGCACCAATACGGGAACCAACCTTGCGCTAAACTGCCAAAGCCAAGGGACATTATCCCGATACATAATGACTAAGGACAATAGAGCGTTGATGCCCGATCGCCCAATATACAGAACCCGTACCAAATCCGTTTGGTTGATAGGGACACTTGTATTTGTCTGCGCGGCGTTTGGGGGTTGTTCAGCGGTCGACACGAGAAACGCGGCCCAGAACCAGAGCGGCAACGTCGAGCCGGACTACGTCGCCAGCAACGCCGATTTCAGCAAGTACGAGCGCCTGCAGATCGATGACCTGGGAATCTACTTCCCACAAAATTCGTTTACACCGCCCGAGGAAATTCAGCGCATCCGCGAGGTATTTCAGATCGCGCTCGTCGCCGAACTACACAGCTATGCACTAGCCGAGGCGCCCGGCCCTGGCACGCTAGCCGTTCAGGCAACCTTGATCGATTTTCGAAATCCCGGGGAAGGCGGCCTGACGAGCGTGCGCGAAGAACTTCGTGATATCGCTTCGAAAGGTGAACTGCTTTTCATGATGGAATTACGCGACTCCGAATCTAACGCCGTACTTGCGCGTGCGGCTGACCGCTCTCAAGTACCTACCTTCGCGACGTCAGAAAGCGTGGCCACCGACTGGGACAGTGTCGACGAAGCCGCGCAAAACTGGGCTGCTCTGTTTCGCCGGTTCCTCGATCAAAATCTTGGTCGCTGAGAACGCAGGCCTCATCGGCACTATCGGAGCCATCATTAAAATCAGAGCCATCATTAGATCTGAATAGTCTGCGCGTGCTCGGCGATCATCACCGGTGCATCAAGTTCCTTGCGCATTTTCGCGGCAAGCACCTTCTGCGCCTTGCTTTCGCCATGCACGAGGTAGACAGGCGGTTTGTGGTCGAAAGCCCCGTACCAGTCCATCAGGTCCGCCTGATCGGCATGCGCCGACAGCCCGCCGATCGTGTGCACGCGGATACGCACTCGATACTCGTCTCCCCACAGCTTGATGGTCTCGGCGCCGTC
>JAOTUB010000236.1 GCA_029864095.1 Gammaproteobacteria bacterium
GACGCGCTGTACCTTGCGATACAGCAAGGCGACCGTGCGATAACCAACAAATCCGGAGCGGCGCACGAAGCCGTCGCTGCTGCAGTGGTAGCCGGCACGTCGCCAGTTTTGGTAGATCAGCAGGCTCGAAGCCGACAGCCACAGCAGAAACACGAGACTCGCGGGGCCTATCAAGTTCGAGAAGACGGCAAGACCCACCACTGTTGGCAACAGGCTGATCAACAAGAAGCGCGTCCGCATGTAATTCGGCGAAATCGGAATGAATTCCGGACTCGTCGGTATCTGTATCAGGTCGTCGCCCTCGGGAGCGAGCAGAATCTCTCTGAGGTGGTTGGCCTGCGTCTTGTTGACGAGCGGAATGATAAAATTCTTGTTCTTGCCCTGTTTCTGACTGCTCCTCGCCTGGCGGCCACTGAGCCGGTAACGGCTGAAGCAGCGCATGACGATGCCCTGTTCCAGTCGCAGCGTCTGTATCTTGCCGAGATTCATCGACAGTTCGTGGCTCGTCAGCAGGCCGCCATGAGAACGTAATGTGTCCCCTTCGAGAAACAGCTGGAAGTTGTGATAGCGCAAGAACGCGGCCCCAATCGAAATAAGTGCGAGCAACGCAATCACCGCAAGCGCGGCGGACGTGGCGATGACTGCGCCAGCAGCAATGCTCGTCTGCCATGCGCCGCCTATCGCTTCGTCGACGTAACTGGCAGCGATCTTGTAAACATTGTCGTCCATTCTTTCGATCAGGGGCGACAGTACGGCGAATACGATGAGGGCACGGCGATCCGCGAGGCCGATGCGAATCAAGTCTCGCGAGTCGAGGGACAGAAGTGCGTCGGCATCGGGCCTTGCGTCCGCAACGACCCCATCATCGCCATTGCGTACTTTGCCTATCATTCTGCGCAGCGAATCCGCGAACTCGCGCGTAACGGCCGGAAGATTTCCCTCGTTGCCGGACGAGCCAGCCGTGTCCAGGTTGACGGTCACGAGCCCGAAGTAGCGGAACACGACGTTTTGCTGCGTATTGATGCCCTGAATGCGATCGAACTTGATATCGAGCTGCGTTTTTTTTACGACGCCCTGCCGGATCAGAATCGAATCGTCGATGAGCTGAAAGCGGAAAAACCAATAGTTGAGAACGGAGAGGCTTGTCGAGATGATGAAAAACGCGATGACAGCGAAGACGATCTTCGTCACCAGTTCACCTTCATAGGCGAATATGAAAGCAGCGAACGGCGCGATCGATTGCCACGCATTCTGGCCGATCAGTTTGAGCAGTTTGCCAAAAAAGAACAAAATCGCGAGTGGTGACGTCCGCTGCCATTGCCCAGGCTCAGTGATTTTCAATACTGGCCCCAACTTTATCGAGAATATAAACGCGCAACTGTTCGGCAATGTCGGCGCCGAGACCGGATATGCTGAGGTCGCCGCCGGAGCCTCCCGCCGTAAAGATCTGCAGGTTCGCCAGGCCGAACTTGCGATCCAGTGGCGTGTTGCTCGTCTCGACGTGCTGCACTCGATTGAACGGCACGGCAGTTACGGAGCGCCAGAAGACACCGGACTTGAAGACGATGTCCTTGTCGCGTACGACATAGCCGCGTCGTGGCACGGAGACCAACGGCCAGCTCAGGTACGGTAACGCGAAAATAATCGCAAGCACCCAAAGCGGAACGGTCGGGGCAAATTTTCCTCCGGAGGCAATGGTAGGTACAAACGAGGCGGCCAACAGGACAAACGCGAATATCAGGCGCTCCAACAGCATGCGGCGCACGTAGTGCCGGTGCATCGGTTGCCACTCGAGGTCCTCCATATCGGGTAGGTCGTCAAGTTCGATTTCTGGGTTGCGGAACATCGTTGCTCGATTTCGGGCAAACGCGCATTATACGGCAGCCATGAGAGACCAATTGTTGCTGTTTACCTGGGTGGCGGCGCTGTTATTCGGAAATGCAGCTGCCGAACTGGCGCCGTCCGAGATAACGCAGGTGGTGCTGCTCGGCACCGGTACACCGAACGCCGAGCCGGATCGTTCGGGTCCGGCCGTTGCGATTGTCGTTAACGATACACCGTACATTGTCGATTTCGGTCCCGGTATTGTGCGGCAAGCGACCGCGATGGCGCCAAGCAACGGTGGCCCGATCGCCGGACTCGAGCCAGACAAGCTGGCCTATGCATTTCTGACACATCTGCATTCGGATCACACGCTCGGCCTGCCGGATCTTTTGCTAACGCCGTGGGTGCTGGAGCGGGATCGGCCGCTCGAGCTCTTCGGTCCCGAAGGTACGCGATCGATGGCCGAACATATCCTCGAAGCGTACGACGCTGACATCAAATACCGATTGTACGGCCTCGAACCCGCAAATAATCGGGGCTGGCGCGTTAATGTGCATGAGATAAGCGAGGGCATCGTGTTCGAAGACGACAACGTCAAGGTCGAAGCGTTTCCCGTGCGCCACGGCACCCGGCCAAATGCTTTCGGCTTCCGGTTCGCGACACCTGATCGGGTCATCGTGATTTCGGGCGATGCCGCACCCGACCCGACACTCGAAACCTATGCCAAAGACGCGGATATCCTGATCCACGAAGTCTATTCGGTTGAGGGTTTTCAGCGTCGGGACCCGTATTGGCAGAAGTATCACAGCACGAACCACACCTCGAGCCATGAACTAGGCAAGATGGCGAGTCGGGCGAAGCCCGGGCTGCTCGTCCTGTACCACATCCTCTTTTGGGGCGCCTCTCCTGAAACCGTGCTCAAAGAGGTTCGTGAGAAGTACTCGGGCGAGGTCGTGCTCGGCAATGACCTTGATGTCTTCTAGGCCCAGGAGCCCGCTGAAGTGGTCGATCCAGTACAATTATTGACAGTCATTGACTGGATGCGGACAATTCGCTCCCCTCGCGGCTTCATGGCCGCCCGAATCAAGGTGATGTAGCTCAGATGGTTAGAGCGGCGGACTCATAACCCGCAGGTCGGTGGTTCAATTCCACCCATCACCACCAGTCGCAAGGAGGTGTATTCCGGTCACATGGTTTACACCTTATTCCGGACAGATGGTTAACACCTTGTCCGGTACGAACGGATCAGGACCGGGCTCGACCCGGTCCTGTTCTTTATCGAAGAAGCCCAGATCATACTC
>JAOTUB010000104.1 GCA_029864095.1 Gammaproteobacteria bacterium
GTATTGTTTGCCGCCGCTGCGAAAAACCGCATACATCGTATTTTGCTCCGTACCGCGAGTCGTGTGGCTCACGCAACTCACTGAGAAATAGGTGATTATTTGTAGCTGCCGGGTCGCCACACGAGCGCATCTCTGACGGCTACCACAAAGGAGCGGGAATTCTATAGATAACCCTGCTCCGGGTCAACGTCAGAGGACATCAATTTTAGTTCTGAATTCAAGGGCTTGCGATTCTGCCGTTGCGACGGTCCCGGAGCCCGTCTGGTCGCGAAAAACAGGCATTTCAGGCATCATGCAGATTCTCATGCACGCGGTAGATCATTCCCCCGATATCCCTGCTTTCGACGACGCTGTCGCGCTCGCGCGCGACGGCATGCAAGCGGTCGATCGACTGATATCGAAGAGCCTCGAGAGCGACGTGGCGCTCGTCTCACAGGTATCGCAATACATCGTCACGAGCGGCGGCAAGCGCCTGCGGCCGCTGCTTGTACTGCTCGCCGCACGCGCACTGGGATATGACGGCGAACAGCACATTCGCTCCGCAGCGATAATCGAGTTCATTCACACGGCAACGTTGCTGCACGACGACGTCGTCGACAGCTCCGCCAGGCGCCGTGGCAAAGACACTGCGAACACGGTTTTCGGCAATCAGGCCAGTGTGCTAGTAGGCGACTTCCTGTATTCGCGTGCGTTTCAGATGATGGTCGACATGGACAGCATGCGCGTCATGCAGATTTTGGCCGACGCGACCAATACGATCGCTGCCGGCGAAGTTATGCAGCTCATGAACGTGCATGACCCCGACACGTCCGAGGAAGCCTACCGGCAGGTCATCTATCGTAAGACCGCCCGCCTTTTCGAGGCCGGCGCCCAGATCGCGGCGGTCCTTGCCAATCGTGACCCGGGTGATGAGGCCGCCATGATCACCTACGGCCAGAATCTCGGCGCTGCGTTTCAGCTCATCGACGACGCACTCGACTTCAATGCGAGCGCTGCGGAGCTTGGCAAGAACCTGGGCGATGATCTGGCCGAAGGCAAGGCGACATTGCCTCTGATCTACGCCATGCAGAATGGCTCAGCCGAGGATAAGGAGTTGATCCGTAATGCGATAGTTGAAGGTGGGCTGGGCCAGCTCGATAAGATAACGACAATCATTGAATCGACAGGTGCCCTCCAGTACACTGCGGCGCGCGCTCAGGAGGCCGCCGATACGGCAATAGCCGCTTTGTCCGACGTTCCCGACTCGGACTATAAACGGGCTCTAATCGCCATCGCCGATTTTTCGGTCCAACGACGATCCTGACGCAAATGGGGACATTCCTGATTTACCTTCCTGATTTACCGTACTGATACGTTAAATCAGGAATGTCCCCATTAGACGGGGTGTAGCTCAGCCTGGTAGAGCACTGCCTTCGGGAGGCAGGGGCCGGAGGTTCAAATCCTCTCACCCCGACCAATACTTCCTTATTTTTCGATTACTTGCACAGTGTCATCCCGACCACTGTCTTTTTGCGTGCCCAATCGTGTGAGAATCGTGTGACGAGCAACCCGCAAAACAGTATTCGGTCGCCGCACACATACGTTCTCTGCCGCCTCGATCAGCCTCGCGACATCGGGAGCCGAGTAATGCGTCGTGATCCGC
This sequence comes from Gammaproteobacteria bacterium, assembly GCA_029864095.1. Classification (GTDB taxonomy): domain Bacteria; phylum Pseudomonadota; class Gammaproteobacteria; order Steroidobacterales; family Woeseiaceae; genus UBA1847. The sequence goes on from JAOTUB010000104.1 coordinate 1,643, forward strand.
TCGGACTTGTGACCGAGTAGATCCTGGCGATCCTCGTAGCTCACGCCGGCAGCGCGCAACCGATGCCCGAAGGTATGGCGAAGGTCATGCACGCGGAAGCCGGGCAGCCTTGCCCGTTCCCTCGCCTTCCGCCATGCTGAATTGAGCATGTTGTAGAGCTGCTTGTCCTTGTAAGTAAACACAAGCTCGGGATGTTTTCCCCGGTGCTCATCGATCACTCGTCGAGCAATCGAGTTCAGCACGACGATCCGCTCCTGGCGATTCTTCGTCCTGAACTGCTCATTGCTCGGCAGCACGAACACGCTCGTTTCCAGCTCCGGCACCTTGACTTCCCAGTCCCAGCGCAGCTGGCACACCTCCTGTTCCCGGCAACCGGTGTTGACCTTATATAACGCCATCCGCTGCAGGTGACCCGGCAGTTCCCTGAACAGGCGATCCTGCTCCTCCCAGCTCAGCGGATACGGCTGCCTGACCGGTCCCTGCTCCATCTCGATGAGTGGCGGGGAATCCAGCCACGACATGCCATTGTCGTGTCGCCAGACACGGGCGGCGAGATTCAAGACTCTCCGGATACAGCTCAGCTCCTTGTTGATCGTGCCGGCTGTGACCCCGTCCGCGCGACGGGCCTGCCGGAACTGAGCCAGCGTATCGTTGTGAATGCGATCCAGTGTCAGATCGCCGATGTCCGGCATGACGTTCCGGAAAGCATAGACATCGCGTTCCAGGCTTTTCTTGTTCTGGTAGTCGTTCAGGTACTTGGTTACTGCCTGCTTGAACGTCCGTGTCGGGCGAATGCCATAGATCGTGGCCTCGCGAATCTCGTTGAGCCGGTGCGCTAGGTAGCGTTCCGCCTCTTCGAGATTATCCGTGCCGCAACTTTCTGCCAATCGTCCGTATCCCTTGATTTTCTTGTCGATCCACCAGAGCCGCCCTCGTTTCTGGAGACCGGGTGACTTTTTGCGTCCCATGTTTTACTCCTCTTGGCGGGACGCCCGTTGCGGGACTTATAGTCGTCCACCCAGGCGTCGAGTTCAAGCCGGTCGAAGGCGATGCCGTGGCGACCGATGGGAATGGTGGTAAGGAAGGGCCGGACCTCGGCGTTGAAGCGGTTGCGGTCCATGCCGAGATAGGTTGGCGCGTCGCGAAAGCGCACGAGCCGCGGCTGAAGTCGGACAAGCTCTCAGTGGCCTGTCATCGACGGAGATAGGCGCCTGACACGGATTGGCGACCGTGGCCCAGCTCTCGAGAGATCGTTTCGCGCGCTCCCTTGTCAAGCGCGCGTTGCTCGGAACCACGGGATTTCGACGCTGGGCCACCGACGACGGGCGCCTTCCAGCCCGTCACGTCCTCGTAGCGCCGCTGCGCGTAGGCATGCCGCAGGCCGTGCGGGTTCTTGAGGCCGGCGTCGCGGACCTGGCGCTCGTAGCGATGGAGTTGCTTTTCATAGTTGGACCTTGGCGGGATCAGGGCACCGCCCCTGGCGAGCTTCCTCACTTCCTCGAGGAGCCGTCGTTGCCTGGCCGTCCGGATCGGCACGGTTCGCGCGCGGCCGCCCTTGGTCCAGCTGCACTTTAACTTGATGTGATCGTCCTGGATCGCGTAGTTGGGCGAGAACTTGATAGACTCTTCGCGACGGAGACCCAAATCCGCTTGCAGTCGCAGGCTCAGGCGAACGTAAGGGTCCGAAACGCTGGCCAGCGTCTTCTCGTCCAGGTACTGAGCTTTCGACGTCTGGCTGACGTAGCTGCGATTGCCGATGTCGAAGGCACTGTTGTCGCCGGGGATCATGTCGGCCTTGCCGACCTTCTTCGCCCACCAGCGGAGGGCCGATAAGCGGTTCTTGAAGGTGCCCACCCCGATGCCCTGGTCTTTCCAGTGGGAGACCAGGGCATCGACGTGTTTCGGCTTCAGGGATTTCGCCTGCATGCGCCGGTAACCCAGCTCGTGCAACTGGTTGGCGATCAAATCGAGTATTCGTCGTCGTGTCGCCTGGGTGGAATAGCTTCCATCCCGGTTTTCCCTGCAGAGTCTCATCAACTGGTAATTCAGGTCCTTCATGGTGCGTATCTCGTTCGGTTAGTTTTTATGACCACCTCGCCGCCTGTTAAGCAGACGAGGTCCGATTTCAAATCGGATAAGGTCCAGGGACACCAGTCCCATACGGCCTGAAGCCGTGATTCGGTTCGCCGGGGCACTCGTTCGAGCGCCGTCGGCGGCTACCAGTTGCCCTCCCGGGCCAATTGCTTTTCGAGTGGATACCTACCTCCTTTCACTGCTGAGTTAATAAAACGCCCACGGGCGCACCAACCTGGATTGCCGGACGACGTGTCTCGTCCAGGTGAGGCTGCGGGGCCCAAAACCCCGCTCTCTTGGGATCGCACTGACGCCGGCGTGGCCGGCCGAAACAGCGCGTATGAAGATGCTGAACGTCGAAGTTCAGCTGGATGTGAAGATGGGCCCTCGATCAGTGGTTACCGATCGCGGCTCCGCGCGCGGACCCTTCGGAGCCTTTGTGCCACACTTTTCGCAGTGGCCGCGTTACATGCCAAGGACGCTAGTACAATCCCGACGCCTTGTAAAGCAATAAGCGCTTCACGTCATTGTGCGAGCTTTCTCGCCGGACATGCACAGGCATCCCAGGTGTGCACGACTGATCACACTCGGTCACAACCGGTCCCGGTCGGTCCCGCCCAACCCGGACGAGACGGCTAGCGAGCCGTCCCCGTCACTCAGCCAGAACTCGCCGAATCGCGCAAAATCCCGCGCCATTGTTGGTTCAGAGCGCCGCGGTGCCTGATTACCCGATGACGTTACGCAGACTCGCCAACTTGGCCCTCATATCCGCTTCTTCGTCTGCCGGATCGTCCTCACCCTCAGTGTCGACCGGTTCCTCAACAATGGCCCCTGGTCGATCGACGTCGATCGTCACGGAAACGGATGAATCGGGCCGGGAACGGGATATGTACTTTAGGAATGATCATTTTCATTGGCAAGAAGCGAATACGGCCCGAAGTATCAAGAACATTGGCAATAGCCGGGTGGAATTTGTCGAGTTTGACTTCAAGTAGGTGTTGCGGTGACTGCCCGTCGCATCCACCGGCAGGCAACCAGCAGCGCCAGGAACAACACGCCGGTTGAGCCACCGCCGCCGCCATTTTTGCGGGGCGGTACGGGCGGCGGAGAATTCCCCGGCGGCAGAATCTGGGCAAAATCGCCGGGCGCTCCGGAGATCTCTACAATCCCGTTGGCGATACCGTCCAGATCATCTGCGCCGCCGTCCACGAGTTCGAGCCGGAGCGTCTTGCCGTCTTCCGACATTTCCTGCGCACCCTCGAACTCCTGCCAACCTGTGGCCGGCGTGTTAGCCGTCCAGCGCGTTTCACCTGGAAACCCGCGATCCGCGGTGTGCAGGCTCAGCATAGCGGACCCCGATGGGGCCACGACACGAAACAACCACACGCCGTAGTCAATGTCCTGCCCGGGGTCAGCACGTCTGTCGCCGCCTGCTGTCGGTGAGCGAGCCTCGTTGTAGACAAGGTCACCACCGTCGACGGTTACACCCAGTGGAAGGCGATTCGTCGCCTCTATCGTCAACATGTCGTCCGGGAACCCGGTAACGAGATTGTCGCGGACCTCGAAGAACACTTCATCGGTGTCAATCTGGCCGGTATCGTCCTCCACCTCGAGTTCAATCGTCAATTGCACCGGACTGGCCGACCCCGGAATCGCCGGGGCCACGAAGGACGGTGTGCCGGAATGTTCGCTGAATGCGACTTCCGGGCCGTCCTTGACCCGCCACCGATAGCTGACGATCTCGGATTCCGTCGTATACGACTCGAGCCCATCCAGCACGACGCTCGTTCCTTCCCATGCGGTGCCTCCGCCGTTGGCAAACGCTGCGGCAAATGACGTCCTTGGCGGCATCGCGCTGCCGAAGCGAACACTGCCGACGATCGGCGCCAGCCATTCGGCAGGCTGCAGTTTGAAGTCGGCGGCCAGCGTCAGGAGCTCGTCGCCGAGGATCTGGACTTCGTGGATATCGAACCAGCCGGTACCGCCCACCGAACCGCCTTCCAGAATCATGTTCATGTATGCCCCGCCCGCTTGCCGGCTTGCCTTCGTGTGGGTGTAGCTTTGGCCCTCCTCGACCGTCGTGTTATTCGGCCCGCCGAACGCGAAGCCGTATCTCCAGTACCAGGCCGCGTCCACTTCCAGTTCGTTGGAGACCGGCAGGCGCGAGCCGAAAAAGAACGCGTTGTTGTCGCTGAAACTGAAATCGCCCCACATGGATTTCCACCCGGGCTCGAGGCGAAAATTGGCCAGGTTGCGCGGAGCCAGGTCGTCGAGGATCGTCAGGGCAACAACGTCTGTGCCCGTGTTGCCTTCATCATCCGCCACCGTCAGCTCGAACTCGATGCTCGCGGTACCCTGCGGCAACTCGGGTGCAACAAACGTTGGTGCGGCCGATGCCGGATCATCCAGTGTCACTGCGGGTCCCGAAATTTGCGCCCACGCATAGCCGACAATTTGCCCGTCGGCATCGCTGGAATTCGTGCCATCGAGCTGCACCGTGGAACGCTCGGGCAAAACAAGGTCTTGCCCGGCGGCAGCATTGGGTTCGCGTGGCCGCAACGGCACAACACTGTTGTATCGCAGAGAACCCCGAGCCGTCGGTCCCTGGTAGCCGCAGTGCTGCAGGAAATCCACCGCCAGGGCATCGAGAGTTCCGTCCTGCCGCCATTCGACTTCATGCACGACGAACCGCCCGTGCAGATTCAGGCAGGAACGATGGTGGCCCGAAACGTCCATCCCCGGGAAACTTGTCGGGCCCGATATCTTGTAGGCAGATTCGTAATTGCCGGGCGTCAGCCGCTCATCGAACGGTGCCCGGAACCGAAAATTCCAGTACTCGGCACCGTTGGCTGAAACATAGACCCTGTCCTGCCAGTTGCTTGGTACGAAGAACTCGACATCATCGACATCCAGGAAGCTGTTCTGCCCCTGGCCGATAAAGTCGCCCGGCTCGCTGTCGACCACAATGGCGGAATACGGCACGCCGTCGGGTATCACTGTGACGGTGTACGTCGCGGTGGACACGCGGCCATCATGGGTTGTAATCGTCACCTGGAATTGCAGTGGAATCGGGGCGGTGCCAGCCAGATCCGGTGTGAATGACAGGGCGGGTGCGTGGGGATCGGACATATCGACCGCGGGTCCGCCGATCTGCTGCCACTCGATAGTGGCGATACCGGCAGCGCCCGGGTAGGAACCGCTGCTGTCGAGAATCACTTCCGTGCCGGTCGTCACCGTCGGATCGCCGCTGATGCCGGCAACCGGATCCGGCGCCACGTCGGGGATCGTGCTCTTGTAGCGCACGATCCCGGTCGTCACCCTGTCCGGCGGCTGAGTCCGGCAAACAGACGTAAAATCGAGCGCCAGCCGGTCCACGGTCCCATCCGGCTGTTGCTCGACTTCGTGAACGATGAACTCAGCAACTCCGTCGCCGCATACCTTGCTGTTGCCGGTCAGCTGAAAGTACGGCCGCGTGTTCTCGTCCCGATTGTCGGAAGCCTCTGTGTAGACGCCCGGAGTGAGGGGCCGGCCCAGTGCCGGAGCCAACTCGATATTCCAGCCACCGACAGCATAAGCACCCATCCCAACTTGCACCGTGTCGCGCGGGTTCTTCGGATTGCTCGGAATCGCGCTCATGATGGAATTGTCGTCGTTGAAGTAGCGGTCCTCGCCCCACATGACGAAATCGTATGCGTCGGGGTCCGCGAAAAGACGCGCATAGTTCTTCGGGTCGTCGGGCCCGAGAACGGTGACTTCGACCGTTTCCGTATCGCTGTAACCGGCATCATTGGATACCGTCAGGTCAAAGGCCATGGCGCCGGTGCCGGCAGCGACTTGTGGCGCAACGAAAGTCGTCGCCATGGCGTCGGCAGCGGACAAACTGACCGGCGGCCCCTCCGTCTGTTGCCAGGCATAGCTGGCGATTGGTGTTGTACCACTGTATGACGAATTGGCGCTCAGGCCGACAAGATCACCGGAATAGACGCGACGGTTCCGCCCCGGAGCGGCGGTAGGTGCGCGGCTGGTGACCGGGACGGCGCTGTTGAACCGAAGGATGCCCTTGACGCCCCGTGGCTCCCACTGGGCGCCGTCACACCATTGATCGAAGTCCACGGCCAGCCGCTCGATAGTGCCGTTCTGCCGGAACTTCGCTTCGCGAACAATGAAGTCACCGCGGCCCAGGCTGCAGCTAATGTGTTCTTCCCCGAAGTTGATCGTCGTAAACGAGCCACCATCGAAATTGTGGGACGAGTCATAATAGTTACCCTCGTCAAATTGGTGCGGGTACGACACTTGGAATGTCGCGCCGAAATCGAGCCGCTCAGGCACCGGATCGTCCTGACCCACCCTGTAGCTCATCGAAACGGCGCTCGGGTACCAGGACCCGTAGGTCCAGCTGATGTTCGCCGGATCCAGCGGGCCGTTGATGACTCGGGCCGGCCTATAGTACACACCCTCCCCGAACTCACCGTTGAACAGCGTCTGCACGGCCGGCATTTCGCTCACGGTAACGATGACTGTATCGGATGAAGATCGCGTCGACGTGTCGGTGGTCGTGAGTTGAAATTCGAGAAACTGGTACTCGCGCGCAATGGGTCCCGGCGCAATGAATGTGGGATTTGCGTTCGTCGCCGCATCGAGTACAACCGGCGTGCCGCGCGTCTGGATCCACTGGTAGCTCAGCGGTGAATTATCGATCGATGCTGATGCGCTGCCGTCAAGCTGTACTAGCGCCGCGGGCGCGACGATCTGGTCATCGCCGGCGTGGGTGTCCGGCTCCCCATCCCACAACGGCAGGTTGCTGTTCAGCCGAATCGACGCGCGCACCGGTCCCCCGCCATTTTGGCAGTGGAAAGTGAGATCGACAGCCAGCTGGAGTAATGTCGACCGGTCGGGTGATTCTATGACTTCCTTGATGTGGTACTCGCCCGTTCCGCCACTGCAGCCTCGACCCTGACCGCTGACATCGAGCAGCGGAGCAGCTGGGTCGTGACCTGCGTAACCCTGGGCGTCCGTGAACAGGCCGACGGCCAACGGCTGGTTGTTGGGACCGCCGAAGTCGAATTTGAAGTAGTTTTGCAGGTCCGTGTGATGAGCGAAGTGCAGCTGATAGCCCTGGTCAAACTCGGGGCCACGTAACAGGTGCTGTACGGTCACCGTGCCATCGGTGTCGTCGAACAGATACGACTCTGCGCTGAGGACGTAATTGCTGGCATGGCCCTCGATAGCAATCACGAATTCGGCGTGCGACGAATCCGCCGCCAACTGACAAACAACAAGGAGGGTTAGAAGCGTCGTCGTATTTACGCGTTTGTCCAAGCCGTTCACCGACCGCTGTTGTTATTGTTTGCCTGTGACCGGAATTATTGCACATGCGCGGCACGCGCTGAAGATCGTTATGTCGCGTCGCAGTTCTGCTTTTGGCTGCCGAGTGGTCCGGTCCGAGGAATAAGGCGAAAACATAGGCGGTAACCAGCCGCAAGACCACGGCCGAGCCAATAGTGGTGGGATCCGGACGAATCTGGACCCGCTTTTCGTCCTCGGAGGGGTGTTGGCGCTCCAGAATCTGACATCGCCGAGTTAGCGCCGCATCAAGGCGAGCCGAGCCACGCAGTCCAGTTGGCGTCACTTCTTGTAGATGAATACCTCGGTCTGCGACTTGCAACAACCGAGCACTATGCTCACAACAATCAAGAAGGTGCATACCAAGCTCTCCGCGTGCTGGAGAATCGATTCTCAAATGTCGATGACAGAATGCTGCGAAAAGCACTCAATGACGAGTCGGAGATGGTGGTGCAGCTGCTGGACAAGTTTGCCTTCTTGTCCGGTAACACATCCGAAATTTCCTCGTCGGAAGCTTCGCAACTATGGGGGGCTTGGCGGATCACGGCAGCCGAAACTGATGATCACTACGATGATCTTGAAGTCGGGCACTACCTTCTATTCAGCCCGGACAATCGCGTCATTTACGTAGAAGAAGACGACTATTCGGACCTCGATTGGGGAGATGCTCAGCCCTACGTGTTGGCTAAAACAGGGCTGCTGTTTTTGGAGTCGGATATGTTGTTCAAATTCCAACTGCGAAAGAAGAAGTTGACCTTGCGGTATCGTAACCGGCAAGAGAATGCCGACATTCGCGTCGAAATGGAATTTGCGGGTCCGTTTCCACTTGATCGATTCCAACCTGAGGATCCAGAGTATCTCGAGGACTACTAGTTCCGATCAGAGTTGATCTGGCAGACCTAAGTTGGTTGGCAAAACTAATTTCGGCAGAAGCGAATCGCTCTATCCGCAATTTGCAAGGATCAGCAAGCTCCGGCAAGTCGAATTCACTCGATGTCCGACCGCTTGGCAGCGTGCACCTGAGTCACGAAGTGGTGCCGTGTGGAATCACTGCGGTGTCGGGAGCTTCCTATTGACGTTGTAATAGTACTCGAGAATCTGTTTGCTATTTCGGATCCCTTCAGTCACGACCCATTCATCCAACGCTTTCCAGTCAATCTTGTCAGCGCAGTGCGCTGTCACCAGCAACGCTTGGTCCAGGGATTGCGGTTCGTTCCATGCCGCTGCCGCGATCAGTCGGTCCATCACAGAGTGTGTCGGGGTAATGATTCGGAGCAGCCCAATCCCGGTATCGATTTGGGCGCAGTCTGACGGGCTTACGTAAGTCCCACCGAATCCCAATGGGGCCGGCGGAAACTCCAGGTACCATTGCGTCTTCGGATGCTCGAAGACGGATAGACGCGGTCGGCCTGTGTGTACGAAACCCAGCGGTTCCAATGCCGACTTCAGTTCATCAACCAGCGCGGCTGTCACGAAGTCGAGATCTACCGACTGGTATTTGTTGTTCGAGTAGATCGATACCGCCGCGCCACCGGATAGTGTTGCAATGATCCCGGCGCTCTCCAGTGTCTCGGAGACGATGGCCGCTAATTCCTTCAACGATGTCTGCTCGTCGATCATTGCTTCTTGCCATAGCGCCTTGGTCGTCGCCGCTGCCGGTAGTATTTTTCGAGAGTGGCTTCCGGGAGTTTCGCCAACATGTCTTTCAGGAAATTCCTGAGCGAATCTGTGACCGGGCTTTGCTTGAAATAGAAGACCCTGGCGTTCGCCTCTTTCCGGCTGACCAAGAGGCCCAGGTCCTCAAACTTATTCAGCTGGTTTTGAATCTGGTTGAGTGACGTCCCGTAGGTCTTGGCGATCTCGGATGCGTAGCCCTTTTCATAGTTTTCTAGGAACATGAAGACTTGGTACGCGGATTCGCTGCCGAATATCCCCTTCAGCGGGCGCTCTGATATTTCGATTGCTGACATCGGTCTGTCCACCTAAGTTTTGGGTAATTATACCTAAGTTTTAGGTTATATCACCTAATCTTTAGGTGAATTTGCTTCAAAGGCTACGCAGGCCAGTCAGGCGGCAATGACCGCACAGACTCAACGTGTGAGAATCGTGTGACACGGCTCTGCAATGTCGTGATAGGTGGTGCAATCGCAACGGGCGCCCTGCGCCATGCTATTAATAAAAACAACTACTTACCTCTGAAAACCCGTTTTCGGGAGGCAGGGGCCCTCCCGATCGATACTCCCTGCCATTCATTTTCTTCGGCGTACTATGAGTACGGTTCAAATCCTCTCACCCCGACCAGTTCCAGAATAAGAAAAATCGGCTCCCTCACCCGGCAGGGGGAGCCGATTTTTTGTCTCTGGAACGCGGGACTGAATTGACACCGAACAAAAGGTTCACAAAATTGCGAAGCAATTTTGGGCAAGCTCGCGAAGCGAGCTGGTTCCGAAGGAATTCACGCCACAGGGGTGAACCAAATTCTCTCACCCCCGACCAGTTTTTTCATTCCCAATCAGGCACTTAAAGACCGAGCGATCGCTGTTCGAGTTGCAAATTCAGTGCTTGTCACAATTTTGTCCCACTCGTTTCTGACCAGAGACGAAGCCATGGCAATATTACGAACTCGAGCCGCTGCGGCGCGGTGCGTTCGATCGAGTACGAAATGAACCAAGGCCGGTTTGCTTCACGAATTGAGGCGGTGAAGACAACACCCGCCGCGCTGCTCAATCGCTATCTGAAAGAGTGCACACCTCTCAGAAGAGGGGCCGGTCCAGAAGCTTGCAGAATCCGGCGGTTGAAGCGCCACCCGCTTGCCAAGCGCCGTATTTCCATAATTCGTGGGGCGGACGTTGCCCAGTTTTGTGATGAACGGCTTCGGGAAGTGACCTCAGGATTGCTCCGACGGAACACGGCTACTTTGGGTCATTCGCAGAAGTTATAACCCAAGAAGTGCGACCGGCTGCTCTGCGGCCATTCGCCGTCGGTCGTCTTTAGTACATGCGACCGACAAAGTTCGGCCAAAAGGAGACCTTCGATCGAAAGCTCGTAACGAATCACTATTCTCTTGGAGACGCGATATCGTTCCAGTTCGGACAATTCTTCATCGAAACTCGCCTTCCGCATTAACGGTGCAAGTTCGCCGTCCCGAGCCAACGACACTTGCGACAAGCAAAGAGGGCAATAGTGGCCAGCCAAAAAGTCTCATATTCCCTCCACGTATTTGGCGTCTGCTGTGCGTCAGCGGCCGCCTGTCACTAAATTGGCAGGTCACCGGCGGCCAACCGACGATTAGCGGTCGTGCGGCGACAAGTGAACACCAAGGCACACCCACCCCCATACCGCCACAAAAAAGGGCAGGCGTCAGGCCTGCCCTCACTGATTGACAAAACCAGCGATCCGCCCGCGCGTGGGCGGATCGCTATCCGGTCAGAGGACCTAGAACGTC
>JAOTUB010000105.1 GCA_029864095.1 Gammaproteobacteria bacterium
CGGACCCCGTCACAAGGGCCTGTTTGGCCGCGGCGAGTTCCTTCTCGAGTTCCTTGTTGCGCTTCAGCATCTGCTCGACTTTCACGGATGCTTTGTCGGGCTGGCTGCGCAGCAAGCCGGCGATACTTTCCAAGTATTTCTGCTTTGCGTCGAGCCACTCGAGCGCGCCCTTCCCGGTTAGGGCCTCGATGCGTCGCACGCCGGACGCGACGCCGCCTTCTGAAGTAATTTTGAAAACGCCGATATCGCCGGTGCGTTCGACGTGCGTACCGCCGCAGAGCTCGACCGAGAAACCGCCAATGTTCAGAACGCGCACCTTGTTGCCGTACTTTTCTCCAAACAACGCAATCGCACCGGACTCGATCGCATCGTCGTAAGTCATAAGCTGTGTATCGGCTGTGACATTGCGACGAATTTCTGCATTCACTATATCTTCGATTTCCTGCAACTGCGCGCCGCTGACGCCTTCGTAATGCGAGAAGTCGAAGCGCAAACGATCCGGCGCAACGAGCGAGCCTTTTTGCTGCACATGCTCGCCGAGCACTGCTCGCAGTGCCGCATGCATCAGGTGCGTTGCAGAGTGGTTGAGGCGAATGGCCTGCCGACGCTCAGCGTCGACGCGTGCATCGACTTTGTCGCCGACGCCGATCTCACCGGCCTGTACCGAGCCATAATGCACAATCGCCTTGCCGCTCTTCTGCGTGTCCACGACCGTGAACGAATGATCCCCGGCAGTGAGCACCCCGGTGTCACCAACCTGGCCTCCGCTCTCCGCATAAAACGGTGTGGACGACAGAATCACTGCGCCGTCATCGCCGACTGTTAGTTTTTTTACGGGCCGGCCATCATTAAACAATGCGACGACCTTGCTCGATGCTTCGGTGCCGTCATAACCCGAGAACGAGCTTACAATATCCGTCTGGATTGCGTCTGCGCTAGCGGCGGTGAACTTGCTCGCGGCGCGCGCACGGTCACGTTGCCCGGCCATCGCTTCTTCGAAGCCGGGTTTGTCGACCGTGAGACCGCGCTCTCGCGCGATGTCTGCAGTCAGGTCGACCGGAAAGCCATACGTGTCATAGAGCTTAAAGACCACGTCTCCCGGGATTTCCTTGCCTTTGAGCCTGGCAATCGCGCTGTCGAGGATCTCCATGCCCTGGTCAAGCGTCTCGGCAAACCGTCGTTCCTCTTTTGCGAGCACTTTCTCGACGTGCGCCTGCGCCTTGGCGAGTTCGGGGTAGGCACCCCCCATCTCCTTGACGAGCGGTGCGACGAGCTTATGGAAGAACAGGCCGTCGTGCCCGAGCTTTTTGCCATGTCGGATCGCACGGCGAATGATACGCCGCAAGACGTAGCCCCGGCCCTCGTTACCGGGCAGCACGCCGTCTGCAATCAGGAATGCGCAGGCGCGAATGTGGTCTGCTATGACGTTGAGCGAACTCGAGCCATCGTTTTTGACGCCGAGCAGCTTCGCCGCTGCCTCGATGACATGCGCGAACAGATCGATTTGGTAGTTACTGTGCACGCCCTGCATGACCGCCGCGATGCGTTCGAGGCCCATGCCTGTATCCACCGATGGTTTCGGCAGCGGCACCATCTTGCCATCAGCCGTACGATCAAACTGCATGAAGACCAGGTTCCATATCTCGACGTAACGATCGCCGTCTTCGTCGGGTGAACCCGGTGGGCCGCCGGCGACGTCGGGGCCGTGATCATAGAATATCTCGGTGCACGGACCGCAAGGGCCGGTATCTCCCATCGACCAGTAGTTATCTTTCTCACCCATGCGCGAGAAGCGCTTGGGATCGATCTGCACCTCCTTGAGCCAAATTTTGGCAGCCTCATCGTCCTCTTCAAAGACCGTTACCCATAGGCGCTCCGGGTCCAGACCGAGCGTTTCGGTCAGAAACTCCCACGCGTACCGGATCGCGTCACGCTTGAAATAGTCGCCGAAACTGAAGTTGCCAAGCATTTCGAAAAACGTGTGGTGCCGGGCCGTATAGCCCACGTTTTCGAGATCGTTGTGCTTACCGCCGGCGCGAACACAGCGCTGCGACGACGCCGCTCGAACATAGTTGCGCTTGTCGGAACCGAGGAAGACATCCTTGAACTGCACCATACCGGCATTGGTGAACAACAGCGTCGGGTCATTGCCGGGCACGAGTGGAGAACTCGCGACGATTTCGTGGTCGCGGTCGCGAAAATAGTCCAGGAACGCCTGGCGCAGCTCGTTGCTTGACATGAATTTCATCGAGAGGATTCTATGCTTATTCCCGGACCGCCGAAACAGCGGGCTGAATGTGGTCCTGATCGAACCCTCGGGACTGCAAGAAGCGCATCTGGCGAGCTTTTTCCTTGAAGTCGAGCGGATGGTCCAAGCCGAACTTCTTCACGCGAACCTCGCGCGCCAGCGCGACCCAGTCCTGTCCGGCATTGACAAGACCTTCGTCGATCAGGCTGTCATCGAGTCCGCGCTCCCGAAGCTCCGCCCGAATCCGCGTCGGCCCTTTGCCCTGATTGATGCGCGACTGGACGAATGCTTCAGCAAAACGCTGATCACTCTGCAGGCCATCCTCGATGAGTTTTGCAATCGCGTCCTCGGTGACGTGGGCTTCAAAGCCAAATTTCGTGAGCTTCAGGTACAGCTCGGCGCGGCCGTGCTCGCGCCGGGCAAGATAATCCATCGCCTTTTTGCGGGCCTCGACAGGATCTTCGAAACGATCGTCGTCGATCGGTCAGGCTTCCTTCGCGACGGCCTCGTCCTTGTCTGCGGCAGGCGCGGCAACCGTATCTGGCAGGAGTTTCGCGCGAATATTCGCCTCGATCTCTGCCGCGATCTCGGGGTTCGCCTTGAGGTATTCGCGGACGTTCTCTTTGCCCTGGCCAATGCGATCGTCGCCGTAGCTGTACCAGGAACCGGCTTTGTCGATCAGACCATGCTGCACGCCCAGGTCGATGATCTCGCCTTCGCGGGAGATTCCCTTGCCGTAAAGAATCTCGAATTCAGCCATCTTGAACGGCGGCGAAACCTTGTTCTTGACAACTTTGACACGCGTCTGGTTGCCGATGACCTCGTCGCCTTTCTTGATCGCGCCGATGCGGCGAATGTCGAGACGAACCGACGCGTAGAATTTGAGGGCATTGCCGCCTGTCGTCGTCTCCGGGCTGCCGAACATGACGCCAATCTTCATGCGGATCTGGTTGATGAAGATGACCATCGCGTTCGAACGGTTGATGTTTCCGGTCAGTTTCCTGAGCGCTTGTGACATCAGCCGCGCCTGCAAACCCATGTGTGAATCACCCATCTCGCCTTCGATCTCCGCCTTCGGCGTCAATGCCGCGACCGAATCAACAACGATGACGTCGACCGCGCCCGATCGGACCAGCATATCGGTGATTTCGAGCGCCTGCTCGCCCGTATCCGGCTGTGAAACGAGCAGTTCGTCGACATTGACACCGAGCGCTTCGGCATACGTCGGATCCAAAGCGTGTTCCGCGTCGACGAACGCCGCTGTACCGCCCATTTTCTGCGCTTCGGCAACGATCTGGAGCGTCAGCGTCGTCTTGCCCGATGCTTCCGGACCGTAGATTTCAACCACGCGTCCTTTCGGGACACCACCGATCCCGAGTGCGACGTCGAGTCCGATCGATCCAGTTGAAACGACGTCGATATCGCGGGACATCGGGTTGTCGCCGAGTCGCATGACCGAGCCTTTACCGAACTGCTTTTCGATTTGTCCGAGGGCTGCGGCGAGTGCTTTTTTGCGGTTGTCATCCATTGTTTGTAGTCATCCTGTAGGAGCGGCCTGAGCCGCGATAAGCGGAAACGACGATTATTCCATAAAGACCACGAAGTGGCAGCAGCGTTCGGCTCGACTATCCGGGCAGTACTTGAAGAAACGCGAAGAACAACTCAGAAGTCTTTGACTAACGGGTGGTATGTCACTCCACCGGGTTCAGACACCGACTCGACGAGCTCGAAGCTTGACCATTCGAGGACGGCCGACTGCGCCAATCGCTGCGTCTCGAACGTCCGCGCATTCCGGACTGTAGTGACATGCGGCCGGTACGCGCGCTGGTGTTCCGGGTTGACGCCTGCGGCAAATACGCGGCCCTTTAGGTCTTCTACGAGGCGTTCCAGTTCAGGCGGCACAGTCGGCGGGACGAGCGCCGCGATTTTCGGGCGCGGCCAGAATTCGAGGCGGTCGAAGCGCAAGCGGAACGGCTCGACCGTCACCGCCTCTTTTATCTCATGCAATTCGTCGATGCGCGCCTCGGGAAAATCGCCGATATAGACCAGTGTGATGTGCCAGTTGCGGCGATCGATCGCCCTGCCCTCGACAAGCTTTGCCACGGGTGTGATGAAATCGCGCATGCGATCTCGCTGCCGGTGATCCGGCCACAATGCAAAGAAGAATCGTCGCGCACTCACAACCGATCCAGAACGCCCTGCATTGCATGCGCGACTGTGAGTTCGCGAACGAGTTCGCGGTCACCGTCGAAATGTTCGCGGCTCGTCTCGATTCTGACCTTGCCGCTGTCTCTGATGGCCCAGGCAAACCAGACTGTGCCGACCGGCTTTTCTTCGGTGCCGCCGCTGGGGCCCGCAATGCCGCTGACCGCGACAGCGATATCGGATCCACTGAGGTTCAATACGCCCTCCGCCATTTCTTCGACGACGGGCTCGCTGACAGAACCGTGTTCCGCCAGCGTCTGGTTTTTCACGCCCAGCATCGACTCTTTCGCACCGTTCGAATAGCACACGATACCGTAGCCAAAAACTACGGAACTGCCCGGAACGTCCGTTACCGCCTTGGCGACCCACCCGCCCGTGCATGACTCGGCAGTGGACATCGCCTTCCCCGACGCGGTCAGGTCGGCGACGAGCGCGGCAGCCAGTTTGTGGATCGATTCGTGATCAGCCATTCAGTACGGACTCATAAAGTTCAACATGCTTGTTGACCATCGTATCGATCGAGAACGATTTTTGCATCCGTTCCCTGCCGGCGGCGCCCATGCGGGCCCTGAGGTCATCCTGATCAATCAGCCGCGCGATCGCATCCCGCAGCGCTTCGACATCCTCGGCGGGCACCAGAATACCGGTTTCCCCATCGCTTACGGCCTCCGCCAGGCCCCCGGCGTTGAAGCCGACAACAGGCACACCCGCGGCCGCGGCCTTGAGGGTTGCAACGCCAAGTCCCTCAGCCAGCGCCGGATGCGCAAAAATATCGAAACAGGTCATGTAGTCGTCGAGGTCGTCGCGAAAGCCCGCAAATTGCGCAATGTCGCCAAGACCCAGGGCCGCGGCTTGCGCACGGAGCTGGTTGTTGAGGTAACCCTCGCCAAAAATAATCAGCCGAATCCCGGGATGGGTGTGCCGCAGATCAGCAACGGCCTGCAGCAGGTAGCGATGCCCTTTGCGCGGAATCAGCTGCCCGGCCGCGGCAATGACGATCGCGGCTTCGGGGATACCAAATTCGGCCCGAAAGGCGGCCCGGTTCGCGGGGACCAAAAATCGCTCAGTGTCCACGGCACTGCGAATGACTTCGATACGGGCCGCGTCCACATCATGATCACGCAGGATCGCGGCGATAGCTTCAGAAATCGCGATGATCTTCCTGAACGGCCGATAGCGTAGTGCGGCCATGAGCCGCATCTCAGTGCTGTCGACGCGGCGTGAGACAATGGCCGGAATGTCGGCAAGACTCGCAGCCAGTCCACCAAGCATGTCCGCGCCGCGCCGGCTATGGCAGTGCACGAGATCGGGCTGCGCCGTCTGCAGATATTGCGTGAGCCGATACGCGAACGGCAGATCCAGATCGCCTGCGCAGAACAGGTTGCGAACCGGTATGCCTGCCGCACGCGCCGCCGCGTCTACGCCTGATCCCGGCGGGCAAACAAGCGTGCAGTCGTGACTGCGATCGATCAGTGCCGCAACGAGATACAAAACTTGCTGTGGTCCACCATAAAGATGGCGTCCGGTTTCGACATGCAGTATTTTCATCGTTGCAATAATTACAGCTGCCCCGAGCCATGATAGCTCGAATCGACGCACACTGGAGCCTCATGCGCGCCGGCACATTGTCAGCCCGATCATGAAACCAACCCTTTCCATTTTCTGGACGCATACGAAACGGAGTATTCGCGATCTTTCCCCTATCGTTCTCGTCATCGCTTTCTTTCAGTTCCTGGTCCTGCAGCAACCCCCTGACGGTGCGTTCGGTCTCGTCCTCGGCGTCATCATGGTCGTTATCGGCCTCACTTTTTTTGTTTACGGGCTCGAACTCGCTCTTTTTCCGATAGGTGACGCCATTGCGACCGCGCTTGCGCGCAAAGGCAGCGTATTCTGGCTGTTGACCTTTGCGTTCCTGCTGGGTTTCGGCACCACGATCGCCGAGCCGGCATTAACGGCAATCGCAAAGGAAGCGTCGCTCGTCGCCTCGGCGGACGGCGCAATTGCGGATACCGTCGAGGCGCGCAGTGCTTACGTGCTTGGCCTGCGAATTACGGTGGCTTTGTCGGTCGGCACAGCGCTTGTCCTCGGCGTGCTGCGCATAATTCTCGGTTGGTCACTACCGATGATGATCATCTCGGGCTACGCGATGGTCGTGGCGATGACAGCGATCGCGCCAACCGACATCGTCGGCATTGCCTACGACTCCGGTGGTGTTACGACGTCGACGGTCACGGTGCCGTTGGTAACCGCTCTCGGCGTCGGCCTTGCCTCGTCACTGCGCGACCGCAACCCGATGACGGATGGATTCGGCCTGATCGCGTTTGCATCGCTGACACCGATGATCTTCGTCATGGCATACGGCGGGATAATCCAATGGATCTGATTTGGTCCGGATTAGCCACGATCGTTAGGACCGGTGCCGACGTGTTGCCGATCGCGATCTTTATATTCGGCTTCCAGGCCTTCGTGATCAGGCAACCGCTGCCGAACATCCGCCGTGTACTCGCCGGCCTGGCATTCGTAATTATCGGGCTCGGTCTGTTCCTGATCGGACTCGACCAGGCACTGTTCCCGGTCGGTCGCCTGATGGCCGAACAGCTCACGGCACCGGAGGCGCTGGTGGGCAACGCGGACGTTTCGCACTGGGGCGCCTATCTGTGGGTTTACGCGTTCGCGCTGTCCATCGGCTTCGCCACGACGATCGCGGAGCCGGCCCTGCTCGCCGTTGCCATGAAAGCGCATGAGGTGTCGGGTGGCGCCATCCATGTGTGGGGCTTGCGCGTTGCCGTTGCGATCGGCGCCGCGGTCGGCGTGTGCCTCGGCAGCTACCGCATCATCGCCGGATTGCCGTTGCAAACCTTCATAATGGTGGGTTACCTGGTCGTTGTCGTACAGACGATCTGGGCGCCGAAGCTCATCATTCCGCTCGCCTATGATTCTGGCGGCGTGACTACGTCTACGGTCACGGTGCCACTGATCACGGCCCTTGGACTGGGCCTCGCCGAGACCATACCGGGCAGAAGCCCGCTGCTGGACGGCTTCGGCCTGGTCGCGTTTACCTGCCTGTTCCCGATCATTTCGGTACTCGCGTATGCGCAACTTGGCGCCATAATGAGTCGCCATCGCCAAGCGCGTCGACAGAAGAAAGAAGATCGGGACGATCCTGATCTATTGGAGGAAAACTGATGCATTTCAAACTACTGTTAGTCTTCGTCGAAGATACGAAGACCGAGGACGTCATCAAGGCGGCCCGCGAAGCGGGCGCCACCGGCTGCACGGTCGTGAGCAACGCTCGCGGGGAGGGATATGATGCTCCGAAAAGCTTTTTCGGCCTGACGCTGACCACGCAACGAGATGTGCTGATCTTGCTCGTCGAGCAACACCTGAGCCGCGAAATCCTGGAACATATCGGCGTAATCGGCGAATTCGATGCAAAGCCGGGCACCGGGCTCGCCGTGCAACTGGACGTCGAGGACGCAATCGGCGTGTTGACTCAGGTCGAGCACCTTGCAGAAATCGTGGAGGATCAACTATGAGTAATCCTGAATGGGTTCCGGTACGCAAAGTCATGCGCACTAATGTTACACACGTCGATGGCCGCACCAGCGTCTTCGAAGCATTACGGATAATGAAGCGTGTGCAGGCCACCTCGCTGATCGTCGACAAGCGACACGAGCACGACGAAATCGGCATGCTGCTGTTTTCGGACATCGCCAAACAGGTGATTGCCAAGGACCGGGCACCCGAACGCGTCAATGTCTTCGAGATCATGGCAAAACCCGTGATTACGGTGCGTCCTGATATGGACATCCGCTATTGCGCGCGGCTGTTTGACAAGGTCGGCATCAGCCACGCACCGGTCCTTGAGCACGACGACGTGATCGGTATCGTGAGTTACTACCTGCTCGTGCTCGAAGGACTGCCGAATCTCGACTGAGATTTCGATTGATGCGCACTGAACCGACAGCAATTCACACGCCGATGATGCGGCAGTACCTGGCGCTCAAGACCGAGTACCCGGATATGCTCGTGTTCTATCGCATGGGAGACTTTTACGAACTCTTTTATGACGACGCCAAGCGGGCCGCGCGGCTGCTCGACATCACGCTAACCTCACGCGGCAAGTCGGGCGGCAATCCGATACCGATGGCTGGTGTTCCGTATCACGCGGTCGAGGGCTATCTCGCCAAGCTCGTTCGCAAAGGCGAGTCGGTCGCAATCTGTGAGCAAGTGGGTGACCCCGCGACGAGCAAGGGACCTGTCGAGCGACGGGTGACGCGCATCGTCACGCCTGGCACGCTGACCGACGAGGCTTTGCTCGCAGAGAGCCGCGACAACCTCGTTGCATCGGTCTTCGCCGAAGGTAATCGAATCGGCATCGCCTGGCTGGACCTTGCCGGTGGCCGCTTTCAGCTGACCGAAGTACCGGACATCGAGGCCGTCCTCGGCGAGGTCGAACGATTGCGGCCCGCCGAAATTATCGTCGACGAAGACCAGACACTCGGCGAGTCCTTCAAAGAAAGTATTCGAGTGACACGGCGTCCGCCTTGGCACTTCGAACTTGACAGCGCGACGCGCCTGCTTTGCGCACAGTTTGGCACGCGCGACCTGAGAGGCTTCGGCTGTGACGGTTTTTCCTGCGGCGTCGCGGCTGCCGGCGCACTTATGCAGTACGTCACGGACACACAGAAGGCCGCGCTGCCGCATCTGCAGTCGATCGTCGCAGAGCGGCGTGAGGACGCGGTCATCATGGATGCTCCGACGCGACGTAATCTCGAACTGGAAGAATCGTTGAGCGGCCATCACGAGCACACGCTGGCCGGCGTCATGGATCATTGTCAGAGCCCAATGGGGTCGCGACTGCTGCGCCGCTGGATTCAGCGCCCGCTTCGTGACGCGACCGCCTTACGCGCTCGATACCAGGCGATCGAGACGATGCTCACGACCGGATCGGTTGCCGCTCTGCAGGAGAGTATCAATGGCATCGGTGATGTCGAGCGCATCCTGTCGCGCGTTGCGCTGCGTTCGGCGCGGCCGCGTGATCTCAGGCAACTCGCCGAAGCGCTGTCACGCCTACCGGAACTGCGCCGGCAGCTTGGCGAGCTTGATGCGCCACTCCTGGCTGGCCTCAATGAGCAGATCGGCGAACACCGGCGACAACATGAGCTGTTGCGCAAATCGATTATCGATAACCCGCCGATGTTGATTCGGGATGGCGGCGTTATCGCAGATGGATATGACGACGAACTCGACGACCTGCGCGCTATCGCTGCGAATGCCGACCAATTCCTGCTCGATCTCGAGACGCGCGAGAAAGAACGTACCGGGATCGCGACACTCAGGCTTGGCTACAACCGTGTGCACGGGTACTACATAGAAATGAGCAAATCGCAGGCCGATAAAGCACCGGTCGAGTATGTACGGCGGCAGACACTCAAGGCGGCCGAGCGCTACATCACGCCCGAACTCAAATCGTTCGAAGATAAGGTTCTCGGTGCGCGCGAACGTGCACTTGCGCGCGAGAAATTTCTCTATGAAGCGTTGCTCGACCAGCTGCATGAGGTATTGGGTGAATTGCAGCTGACCGCAGCCGGTCTCGCGGAGCTCGACGTACTGAGCTGTTTCGCTGAGCGCGCCGACGCCCTCGTGCTGTCGAAGCCGGAAATTGCCGACGCGCCCTGCATCGAAATCAGAGGCGGCCGGCATCTTGTCGTCGAACAGGTCATCGAGACGCCATTTGTTGCCAACGACCTGTCTCTCGATGCATCGCAAAGGCTGCTCGTGATCACGGGCCCGAACATGGGCGGCAAATCGACTTACATGCGGCAGACGGCGCTGATCGCGATACTGGCGCATATTGGTAGCTTCGTTCCGGCGGAGAGCCTGCTCATCGGGCCCGTCGATCGTATCTTCACGCGAATTGGCGCATCGGATGATCTTGCGGGTGGCCGATCCACGTTCATGGTTGAAATGACCGAGACTGCGACGATTCTGCACAACGCCACCGAGCACAGTCTCGTGCTGATGGATGAGATCGGCCGCGGCACCAGCACATTCGATGGCCTCTCGCTCGCCTGGGCGGCTGCGCATTACATGGGCGAGACCGCCAATGCGTTTACTCTGTTCGCGACACACTATTTCGAACTTACCGCGCTCGCCAACGAGCTGTCTGCGTGCAGCAACGTGCACCTCGATGCAACCGAGCACCGCGGTCAGCTTGTGTTCCTGCATGCCGTCAAACCCGGACCGGCAAACCAGAGCTATGGTTTGCAAGTGGCGGCGCTCGCCGGCGTGCCAAAAGAAGTTATTCGCCGCGCAAAGAATTACCTCAAGACGCTCGAGTCAATGCAGGCAATTCATGTGGACAGTCCCCAAGGCCAGTTGCCATTGGCGGTCGAAGCGCCGGATGCACATGATGCGCTGCACGACGCTCTGAATGAACTAGACCCGGACTCGATGACGCCGCGCGAAGCGCTTGCGGCTCTCTACAGGCTCAAAAATTTATAGATCGTCTCGCAGGAATTCGCCGCGCTTCAGAAAAGCTGCGATCTGATCCACCACATCGGCCGAGATCAGCATGGTTTTGTGGCTGACTGGCATGCAGATATGGTCTTTCGCGCCGTCGAGCTGTGTTTCGGACACGGCGACAGAGCCATCATTGTCGCCATCGAACGTCGTAACCAGCCGACCCATCCCCAAGCCGACGGTCCCGGCAATGACGCCGACATCGCGATGGTCACACACGTGCGAGGCCCACTCGTTCGCCGCCTCGTGAACGACGCCGGCTGGAAGTGAGCGTCCCAGGATACGTTCGCCCCATTCCTGGGTACTCAGAAAAGCAGCGGCTCGCGACCCGGTGAGCGGCGACCCGATGCACACGACGCGTCCGGGCACGGCCTCGGGGTCATTCGCAAGCATACGCAACGCGATAACGCCGCCGAGGCTGTGCCCGACGATGTGTACCGAATCGAAACCTGTCTTGTGAATAAAACGCGTGAGCGCAGCCGCGTTTTCGTCGAGCGTGCCGCGCACCGACCGATAGTTAAACGCCAGCACGTTCATGCCGTACTCTTTTCGCAGCCGGCGTTTGATCAGTGTCAATGCGACGCCGTGTGACCAGATGCCATGAATGCAAATGACGTTGTTGATCGAATTCATGTCTTCAGCGATTCGAGCGCTTCCTGATTCGTCCATGACCATACCTTCCCGGCAGCCTTGTCGACGTCCAGCCAGCAATACTCGGTATGCTCATCCTTATCCAGAACAATTTCCGTTGTCGCCGCCAAACGGTAGCGCCACTCGTATTCGACATTTTCGACGACTCCGGGTTCGAAGCGATCTCGCCATCGGGGATCGATATAAAACGTGCGGCTGACGCCGGAGTACGTGAGCGTACCTTCGTTCGTTAGTCCGGTTTCCTCGAGTAACTCACGAGCAGCTGCGTCCGCATGAGATTCGCCTTCGTCCAGGCTGCCCGTCACGGACTGCCAGAATTCAAATGGCTTTGCCCGTTTGAGTAATAAGACCTGACCGTCGTCAGTGTGAACGACGACGAGGACCGACACCGGACGCCGAGACAATCTTCTGCTAGTCGCTGCGCGGCGCCCGTAACCGAATACCAGCTTCCTTGAGCTGCTCGGCTGAGACTGCGCCCGGCGCATTCGTCAACGGGCATTGCGCCGATTGCGTCTTCGGGAACGCGATGACGTCGCGAATGCTCTCGGCGCCCGCCATCAACATGACAATGCGGTCGAGACCGAACGCAATACCGCCATGGGGTGGGCAGCCGTACTCGAGTGCGCGCAGCAAAAAACCAAACTTTTCTTCGGCCTGCTCCGCGCTGATATTGAGCAGTTTAAAGACCGCCGATTGCATGCGCTGATCGTGAATACGGATCGAACCGCCACCCAGCTCCAATCCGTTGAGGGCCAAATCATAAGCCCGGGACAATGCATTGGCGGGATCAG
>JAOTUB010000237.1 GCA_029864095.1 Gammaproteobacteria bacterium
GTACACGCGCGGTCTCGGCATTTTCGAGCTGCCGGAGTATCTCGCCTGGCCCGATTGGGACGAGTGGGAGCCGCTGACGGCGTGGCTGCGCAGCGTGCGTAGCCAACCCTGACCTAAACGGTGACGCGCCGGCGGATGCTTGCCGTCATGGCTCGCTTCGCTGCGCTTTACTTCCGGCAAACACCCGCCGACACGCCCCCTCAGGGAACGCTTGGATCTTCATCGATACTGGCACGGATGCCCTTATCGGCGTTCGGATACAGTAGTTTTACGCCGAGAACGTCGCGCATCTTGTTCGTACTGACGCGGCGCGACTCTCGCAGAAACGATAAGCGCATCGGCGAGAATTCGCGCTCGGCCACTGCCATGCTGATAGTCGGTGGCGGTTCCAGCCCGAACTGGCGCGCGACCTCGGTTACAAACCAGGTCGACGAGCGATGATCGCCGTCACCAACGTTATAGATTCCGGCTTGTGCATGGCTCGATAGCGCGGCGGCACAGCAGCGCACCAGATCATCGACGTGAATGCGGTTGCCCGGCCCGGCGTCACTTTCAGCAATGGTCGGCAGACCTTGACGAATTCGTTCGATACCAAGCCTTCCCGGGCCATAGATGCCCGGCACTCGCAATATGACGATATCGCAGTGCTGCCGCATTCCCCAGGAACTCAGCAGCTCTTCTGCTGCAACACGACGTTTGGCCCGCCCCGACTCGGCGTTTACCGGCGTCTCCTCGTCGACCGCTTCGCCGTCGTGATTGCCATAAACGCCGGTCGTGCTGATATAGACGAAGCGCTGTGGCGCCGGCTTCAGTTTGCCGAGGAGATGCTTGAGCCGCGCGTCGGATTCGCCGACTGACGACGGCGGCACGGTGTACAGAACAGCGTAATGATCCGGCAACGCCATCGGTAAATCGTCGCCGGCATCGAGGTCGTAAGGTGCGACCGGCTGCCGCGATTCGACAGGAGAGCGGCTCAGACCGAGCAGGGTAGTCGAGTGAAACTGCTGCAGGAATCGCCGCCCGACGTACCCTGTGCCGACGACCAGCACACCGCCGTCGGACAGGGACGCGCGACTCATTCCTTGTCTGGCTTGAGGTGCGGAATGGCTGGCAACGTGCTTGCGGCTACCATGCCTAGCCCATCGCGATAGGCATCGGCAGCGGCGTCTGTCTCGCCGAGCTGCGTCAGCAAACGGCCGAATTCCTGGTAAGCCTCGGGAGTCGGTCGCAAGCTAATGACAGTCTCCAGGTAACTGCGCGCCTTACCCCATAGTTCGTTGCGCAGGCACAGTCTGGCAGCGGCAAGAAGCAGGTCTGGATCGTCGCCGTGTTTTGCGAGCCAGCCTTCGGCGCGTTTCAATTGTTTGCTTGGGTTTGGTCCCTCCACGAGCCCAAAAAGGCGCACGAGCGGTGCGCGCCATTCAGCTTTGAGCGCAGCCGCAAGGTCCTTCTCGGCCTTATCGTGCATGCCGACGCGCATCAGGTTCATGTAATACGCGTCGAGCAAGGTCGTGTCGCTCCTGAGTCGCTTCGGCGCGGCCTTCAATTCGGCGATGACGGCTTCGCCATCGGCGGCACGTGCAAGGTTCTCGCAATGCACCCGCACTGTCCACTTGTCGAGTGTGTCCTGCTTGACCCGGTTTTGCTTCCGCAGCCGTGGCAGTATCTCGGCCAGGTGCGCCCAGTCTTCGAGCTGAAAATACAGGCGGCCCAATAACGCGAGCGCATGACTATGGTCTCGCGAGTTTTCCTCGATACGCCGCAAGGTTGCAAGCGCTTGCTCATACTGCTCGCGGTCGAGCTGCAGCTCCGCCTGTGTCAGCAGCACGGCATTCGCAGCCTCGGGTGTATGTTCGTAAGCCAGCTTGAGCCACTCGTCACGACGCTCATCTTTGCCTTGCAGGTGCGCCGCACGGGCCGCTTGGAGGTAATTGAAGAGCGGCGCGTCGCTTGTTGCTGCAGCCCGCGCGAGCAATTTCTCTCCTCGCGCGAAATTGCCTTCGGCAACTTCGATCATGCCGCGAGTCAGTTTCAAACCGGCGCGACCGGCGCGATAACGTCCAGCGGCTTCACCAAGGCGCCGCGGCGCCTGAACGATGCGGCGAATAAGCCAGATGACGATTACGACAAGCACCAAGACGCCAATCAGGACCGGCACCGACATTTCGATCAGATAGCCACGAAAATTGATCGCGACGTAGCCAGGATCGCCTAGCAAGAAATGCGCCGCGATGGCGCTCAGGATCAGTGCGACGATGACAACCGCGGCAAATTTCATTGCGCAGACTCATTGATAGTCTTGTACTGGCGCAGCAGCTGCAGCGATTCGGAGATGTCCGGTGCCTTTACCACGAACATGCCATCACGGATTTCCGCAATCGTCTGCAGGGCACTCTCGACCTGAGCACTTTGGGTATCGAAGTACTGTTCGAGCCAGGCCGCTGCATCGTCGAGGCTTTGTTGGAACACGGCTTGTTCGCCGCGCAATAGCGCCAATCTTGCGGTCTGCAATTGCAACGTCAGGTTCGTGCGCAGGAAATAAACGGCTTCGGGCGTCAGTAACGGTGCCGCCGCCTGCTCCGGCCCCGTGACCTTGACGAGACCCGACATAGCGCGCTTTACGGATGACCAGGCGCGGGCCATGCCACTGGCCTCGGTATCGACATCAGCGTCGTCATCGGACCCGGATTCTGTAAGCTGCCGCAGCGGCAGTGAGTCGACCACTCGCGCCAGGCTGGCGAGATTGAGCGTCACGCCCTCGATATCGGGCTTGTCCATGCCGTCAAGTGCAGCGAGTTCGTCTGACAGCGCGCGCCGTACGTCGGTCAATGCAGGATTGGCTAGCTGCACGAGGCGTTCATCCGCCATGCCGAGCGCGAGCGCAGCAAGATGCGGGTTGCCCGCCAACTGCAGCTGCGCGTTCGCGATTTGCATGTAGTATTCGGCTTCTGCGACCAGCCAGGTTTCGCGCGCGCCGGCGGACACGCCCTGCAGCGCCGACAGTGAGCGCTCGAGGGTCGACATGCGAGCTGGCAGCGAGTCGAGCAGCTGCACT
>JAOTUB010000015.1 GCA_029864095.1 Gammaproteobacteria bacterium
CGCGGACTGAACCATGGGTCGACGCCGATGACGACCTGGCTGACCAGTGCCAGCGTCAGGACACCGCCGACGCTTATCGCAAGGAGCGCGTTGCCGAATACGTGGGGCTGCTTGTTCTGCACCGGTCGAATCGAGATCCAGCTTGCAGCCGCGAGCATGATTGCCAGCACGCCGAGGATCACGGCGGGATGATCGGCCTCGAAGATGTAAACCAGCACGTAACCGATCAGAAGCAGCTGCACCAGCATGCGAAGCGTCGCATACAGCCCCGTCTTCGCGCCGGCCGACCAACGCATCATGATGCCGATGACTATGAGCGCTGGCACAACGGACAAAACCAACCCTGGCCACGTAATCGATTCGACGGCTGCATTCATTATTTGTCCTTTGCAATATGCGAGCGCACGGTGATGATATGCGGCGTTACGCGCTGGTCACGAGTTTGATGAGCTTCGACACGGTATTCCAGTTCCTCCCCGTCGTTGAAACGCCAAGGCATCGATCGACTTTCGCAGCGAGTTTAGACCGCGCGATACCATCGGGTGCGTGCAGATAAAACGCATCGCCGATCAAAAAGAACTTCTCCGACGGCGCTTTAACCGCGTTTAGTCCTTCCAGATCCGGGTCCACTGCGGTCGAAGTCAGGAACGCCACGTGCAAGTGCTTCGGCGTGTTTTCAGCGTCGGGAAACGGATTCGCCTCTGCAATCGCGCGAAAGCGTTCGACAGTTAACAGGAGTACTTGCGGGGCGAACCCGAAGCGCTTATCGATCGCATCGCCGATCTTCCCGGTTAGTGACCTGGTGTCAGCCGTGGAAGAAAAGACGGCGTTGCCGCTTTGAATATACGTCTGAACATCGGTACAGCCGAGCGACGATAGGATATCCCTCAGGCCCTGCATCGGCAGGCTGTTTTTGCCACCGACATTGATGCCGCGAAATAACGCGATATACGCGGTCATAGGTGTAGCTGGTCTGCGTACGCAAACAAAGCCGCCGCACCGCCCGTATGCAGAAACACGATGTCGCCCGAGCCCAGTGAACCGGTCCGAATCAGGTTGATCATGCCGGCCAGCGCTTTGCCGCTGTAAACCGGGTCGAACAGCAGGCCCTCGAGCCGCGCCAGCATCAGCACCGCCTCGTTCATGCCCTCGGTGCGTATGCCGTAGCCTTCGCCAACGTAGTCGCAGTTCGCGACCACGTCTTCACGCGCGACGATGCCGGGCTTGCCGATATACTCGGCCGTCTCGCACGCCAGTTCGTACACCTTCTGTTCCTGCTCTTCGGTCGGTGCATTGACACCGATACCGAGCAGCGGGATAGCGCTTTTCATGGCTTTGAGCCCGACGATAAGCCCACCCTGCGTGCCGGCACTTCCTGTCGCCGTGACGATGTGGCCAATATCGAGGTCGCGTTCGTCCAGCTGCTGCAGAAGTTCCATCGCACAGTTGACGTAGCCAAGGGCACCAACCGGGTTCGATGCGCCTCCCGGAATCAGGTAGGGCTTGCCGCCATTCGCCGTAACCTCCGCGGCGACGTCGCTCATCGCCTCATCGAAATCGGTGCCGCCCGGATACTCACGCAGGTTCGCGCCGAAGATTCTGTCGAGCAGAACATTGCCTGAATTGCTGTAATACTCGCTCGGATCGACAACCCGGTGTTCGAGCAGCACCTCGCACTTGAGCCCGAGTTTGCATGCGGCGGCGGCCGTCTGCCGAACATGATTCGACTGCACGGCGCCAACCGTCACAATCGTGTCTGCGCCCCGCTGCAATGCCTCAGCCATCGAAAACTCTAGCTTGCGCGTTTTGTTGCCGCCTGTCGCAAGCCCGGTGCAGTCGTCGCGTTTGACGTAAATGCCAGGGCCGCCGAGGTGCTTGCTCAGGCGCGGCAGGTGTTCGAGCGGCGTTGGCAGATGTGCGAGCGGCACTCTGGGAAAATCGGCCAACGGCATGTCTCAATCCTCGCCCGGCAAGGGTATTTCACCGCGCGCCAGCTGCACGGTCTTTTGCGCGAGTGCATCGGTGGATGAAACAAGCGGGACCGTTACCATTGTAGCGTCGAGCACCAGCGGTATCTCGGTGCATCCGGCAATGATCGCCTGCGCGCCGCGATCTACCAGCGCGTTGGCCAGCTGGCGCATGGCCAATGCGACCTCGTCATCCTGGACACCGCCCTTGATTCCATTGAGCAAATGCATCAGTTCCTGCAGTTCCTCGTCGCTCGGAAGAATCGCCTCGACGCCGGCGTTCGCCAGAGCGACCTGATAAATGCCGGTACGCAGACAGCCGTCCGTTGC
Source organism: Gammaproteobacteria bacterium (assembly GCA_029864095.1). Classification (GTDB taxonomy): domain Bacteria; phylum Pseudomonadota; class Gammaproteobacteria; order Steroidobacterales; family Woeseiaceae; genus UBA1847. The sequence continues at coordinate 2,298 of JAOTUB010000015.1, forward strand.
GAGAACGCCGACCTTGCTCGCGCCGGGGCAATGCACAGAAATCGCCTCGATCGTGACGTCGATAATTGATATGAGCGGAATCGTGGTCGCCGTTGTCATGGCGTCCTGAAAGACATACGCGGTATTGCACGGGACAACGAGAAAGTCAGCGCCCGCCTCCTGAAGTCCCTGCGCCATTATCGCGAGCGCAGGCCCTGGATCCTCACCGTTCGAAAGAATCGCAGCCTGCCGATTCGGTACCTTTGGATTGTGGTCGACCAGCATGCGCACATGATCCTGGTCCTTCTCCGCAGGCGTGAGCGCGATGACCTTCGCCAGGAAATCAACGGTCGCATCGGGGCCCATGCCACCGAGGACGCCGACGATTTTGGCAGTACGGGTCATCGGCGCTGCACGAATGACCTTCGCGCAGCATGCCGACCACGACCCGTGATCACTGCCTGGCCGATCGACCCGATGTCGTTAGAAACGCTCAAGCGGGCAATTATGGCCCCTCGCGAACGATTATTCGATAGTGATCTGGACCGGTTTCTCAACCACCTCTTGCGTCTTCGGAATGCGTACGGTCAATACGCCGTCCTTCGCCTTGGCCGAAATCTTCGCCTCATCGGTATCGGACGGTAACGTGAAACTTCGCGAGAAGCGGCCGTACATACTCTCGACCCGATGCTGGGTCTCGGTCTCGTCTTCTTTCACGTATTTGCGTTCGCCGCTGATCGTCAGCAGGCCGTTCTCCACCGAAACCTGCACGTCTTCCTTCTCTACTTCGGGAAGTTCGGCTTTGATCAGGTAGTCCCGCTTGGTCTCGCTGATATCGACGTTGGGCCGCCAGTCAAACGGTTTGCCGGTGTCGCCCAGGACTCGCGCCCGAGGCATCGCCAGATTGCTGTAGCGGTCAATGATTCCCTCCATGTCCCTGAAGGGGGTCCAATTCACAAGGTTCATAAATGCTTCCTCCGATTAGTTCACAGGCCCGCCCTTTTCAAAAGGCCAGTACAAGCATTGGGGCGCTTGCAGCAAAGCCAAGTACGTATTTGTCACGGTTCGGCGTGGCGGCTGGCCATCGAATCAGGAGGATCTTGTGCCGTTGACTGGAGCGGGTGAAGGGAATCGAACCCTCATTCTCAGCTTGGGAAGCTGATGTCCTACCATTGAACGACACCCGCAAATCAGGGAGTTACGTCTCACTCAGGTCTGGCTGAGCATAAAAGTGAGCGTACACGGATTCTAAGCGATTCTGATGCGGTTGGAGAAGAAATTGGCAGGTTGTACCGCCCTTGTTCATCTCCGAATTGGACCAGCCGCTATTGATCGCTGCCTTCTTCTAATAACTCGATTCGCCATTTTCGCGTGAGTAGAATACGACTAGCAGCGTATACAACGACGCCCGCAACCATCGCAATCAACATAGCAATATACCTGCCGTCCGGAATGTGCAGAGCCTGAACGAGCATCCGCTCATGTTTACGCAGGCTAGCCCATTTGTGCAAAGAAGCCTCAGCGAAGGCCTCGGTTGCAAACAAGTCGGCCAGATCGCGTCGGCTGCGGTATCTGACGATGACAATTCGGTCCCATTTACTATTGGCCTCGTCCGCCCAGTTGCTTCCGTAAATGGGATGGGAGCCTCGCTTGGTCATGAGCGGGATCATCACTGAGCTGAAGCGGTCATATGCCTCTTCGCCGCTGCCGCTGAAACCGGAGTCCTCTGGATAGTCGGCCACGTCTTTAAAATCGTACATGTTGGCCGTGTAGATTGGCTTGCCGTCGTCTTCTTCGAGGAATTTGCGCAATGCAGGAAGGTCATGCTGTGGGCCTGGATTCTGGGTTTGCGCCTCGATTTCTGCCATGTAGGCATCGACCTCCGACAGCGTCAGAGTCCGGGCACTCCACTGATACCAGTACATGAGCGCCAATAGTGTGACCACGGCAACACCGACGCTGGCGGTCAACAGTTTGGACGATTCCATCCTTTTTCCTCAATTGAAGTACTTGCATAATGCAAGTTCTTAGCTTCAATACCATGTGGTGCTTGCAAAATGCAAGTACATTCGTTAAAAAGACACATGGCCCGAAACTCTGATACCCCCCGTTCGAACTGTCGGATCAATTTTGCGTTGGAAACCTTCGGCGACAAATGGACATTGTTGATCGTTCGTGACCTGATGTTCAAAGGGAAGCGGACGTTTGGCGAGTTTCTTGAGTCGAAAGAGAAGATTTCGACCAACATATTGGCCGATCGGCTGAAGCGGCTTGAAGAGCATGGAATCGTAGAGAAAACCGTCGCACCAGACAATCGATCGAAACTTCTCTACAGGCTCACGTCTAAAGGCAAAGACCTGTTGCCGGTTATGCTTGAGATCACAGCCTGGAGCGTCAAGCACGATGCGACCAGGAACACCTCGGACCCATTCTTGACCATGTTCGGCTCCGCCAAGGAAGAAATGATGTCAGCTATCTTGGACAAGCTAGACTGATTTTTAATTGGTTTGGCAGCTTTCGATATTTGCGTGCCGCCATAGCTGAATTTGCAATTGTTCCTAGCCGATCCAGTCTTTGCTCTCGGTCCACTTCGAGTACCAGATCAAGAACACCGCCACCACCAGCGGCAGCAGAATAATTCCCAGGATCTCAACGAGACTGAAGTCAAAACCGATACCAACAGTATGAATCGTTGTCGCACCTACACCAAGTAGTGACGCGATAAACACATAAAACGCAGTCGACTTCCTGAACAACAGCAGAACGCAGCCAATCGCACCGCCGAAGACGGCCAACGCAAAGGCTCCGGTGGCCCATACCGGGCGGCCGTCGACAATCGCGCGCTCCGACTCGCGATATGTAGCAAGAACGTCCGGATCCATCTGCATGAAGTAGTTTATGACACCCCCCGCACTCCAGAGTAGTGCAACAGCACCGATTACCCAGAAACTCCAGTGAACACCGCCAGCCAGTTTATTACTCATCACATCCTCTTTATGCAGCATTCGCCTGCAACTCTGCGAACAATTCATCCATTACTTTGTATCCGCCACCCCAACCCTTATCCATACCGGCCATAGTCGCAGCAAAACAGGCAATCTCGGCGTCTGTAGCGTCAATTGGTACCTGCGAGAGGCGCACATTTGTTTTTTCGCCCACGTCCTCAAAATTAACGGTCGTCAGAAGTACCCGGGGCCAATCCGCCATCATAGGGTTAGTAATGGTGTTCCAATTGGCGTCGGTAGATGAGTGGTGCCAAACGAGCTTCTCTGGCCGCACTATTTCCTGAAATACCATTTTGCTGCGGTCTGATTTGTCCCCCCATTTCATCTCGTTGAGCCATGATCCGCCCGGTTTCAGAATAAACTTGTGGATAATGGTTTCTACGCCCGGCCCATACCAGCGCGAGAGCAAATCAGGATCAGTCCAAGCGCGCCAAACCATTTCGCGGGGCGCGTCGAACACTCGGTCAAGTATGTACTCAGGTAACTCACTCATTGATTAATTCCTATTCGTCGTTTTGTTTCATTTGGTTGAGAACATCATCCAATTGGTTAAAGCTCGTGTCCCAGAAAGCTTTGAATTGAGTCAGCCAGTCGACCGCAGCTGTCATCTTCTGGGCTTTCAGCCTGGCCGGCCGACGTTGTTCGTCGACATCCCGCTCAATCAGCCCTGCGCGTTCCAGTACTTTCAAATGTCTCGAGACCGCCGGTTGGCTCATTTCAAACGGAGCCGCGATCTCCTTCACCGACGCCTGACCGTCTACCAGTCGCGACAGTATTTCCCGCCGCGTCGGGTCAGCCAGGGCCGCGAAAATGGCGTCGAGATCTGATTGCGTATTTGTATAACCAATCTGTTCCATAACATGATAGTTATATAAACTATTAGCAGTGTCAACAGTTTTTGACTCAAACGCTCGACTGGTTTCTCGTCGTAACGCGTCGGTCACCATTTGGCAGCGAGCAGATTTTCTTAGCAAAGCACTTGCTTTTTGAAAGTGGATGCACTCTAATGTGGCTACTTTCTTTTTGCAAGTACTTTTCGTAGCGCTTGTAATCGTCAATTTCCAGGAACGAGGCAATACACCAGGAAAGCCGTCCGACGAAACTCGCGAGCGCACTTCTGTAATAGGTCCCTTTGAGAGACACACGCCTATTCTTGCGTGGTGTTAAGCAACTCAATTCATACCGCTGAACCCATATGCATTTCGGAGAAATACTTGATCAACCCTAAATCGATTCAGAGCTCGGCAATAGTTGTAAGTACCTTGTTTCTCACACTCTTGCTAAGCGCATGCAGCAATACGCAGGAAATTGAATTCGTTGAGCCTGGTATTCAATCAACCCTTGCTGAAACACTTGACGCGTACCTGGATGCCAACATTGAGGACACATCGCCTGGCATGGCCATTTTGGTCGTGAAAGATGGGGTAGTTGCTTATGCTGGCACCAAGGGTATGGCGAATAAGCACACGGCATTGTCGATTCAAAGCGATACCGGATTTCGACTGGCTTCAATTAGTAAGACATTTACAGCGCTTGCTGTCATGCAACTGTACGAACAGCAACTCCTTTCACTCGACGACTCGATACTTCACTTATTGCCCGAGTTCCCGCCGGCCTGGCAAGGCATCACGATTCATCATCTGTTAACCCATAGATCCGGCATACCCGATTTCGGCGATGATTTTCTCATTGAACGCTGGCCCGATGGAGTGACGAATCAAAATGTTATCGGCTATTTCGCGGCGCACGACATGTTGGATTTCGAACCGGGCACTAACGGCAAATACAGCAATACCGGATATGTTTTGTTAGCTGAGATAGTCAGCCGCTTAAGTGGCTTTAGTTATTCGGAATACCTGGCATTTAATATTTTCCATCCCCTGGACATGAACCAAAGTTATGCTGCGGACGAACTCTCAATTCCGTTACCTAATGAGGCTCTCAACTATGCCGAGTTTACGACGTTTTCTGGCCTCAATTTTTATATAACCGGCTCGAGTGGCGTTGTAAGTTCAATAGATGATATGGCCATTTTCATGGAGGCATTGGTTAATGAAGAAATAGTCGAATCTGCAACCCTGGAACTCATGCAACAACATTATTCGCCGCAGTTAGTGAACGGGTCTGACTACGGCTATGGTTTGATGCTGGATCCAACGGGTGCAGATGCATTTGCGCACACTGGCAGTCACGATGGCTTCCTTACGTGGATGCTTGTGAATCGAGATACCGGAATACGGTTAGTTATCTTGGGAAATGGAGGAAGCCAGACTGCGAATCATGGCTATTTAACACAGCTGGTTGATCAGTTTTATGACCATCAATAGGATAATCATCTAAACATTTGTTCATTAGTCTACATTCAGACGAAACGCGTTTTCTTAAACACTTTTAGGGGCACGGAATATGGATGATAACCCGAATGATAAGGAGTCCACTGAAGCCCCAGCCAGTATGGTAGGCCCGGGTGTGGCCATCGGAATTAGCATTGGTGTCGCCTTGGGAGCGGCATTTAATGATGTAGGGGTTGGAATTGCGCTGGGCGTGGCGCTCGGTGCAGCATTTGGTGCCGCACTTGACCAGCAACGTAAGGAACGAACATAGCCGAGCACCTACATTACTGGAACTCACTGCCTTGGGCTGATAAACCGCTCAACACGCGTTCCCGAGTGCGTTCATATGATGTGTTTGCTGCATCCGCGCGAAGGCCTTGTATACCCCTTTCATCAAACCAACGTCCATTCGCGATTACACCTGAAAGGTCTTGCAGGTGTTGGATGTCCTCCACCGGATTTCCCTCCAGGACAATGAAGTCGGCGACAAATCCTTGTTTAACCTGACCGACCTGATCTTTCATACCCAACGCGCTCGCTGCGTTGAGCGTGCTTGTTTCAAGAGCCTCATAGGGTGTAAGGCCGGCATCAACATAAAAGCCCAGCTCCCGTACTAGTGATCGCCCTGGAAGATTGGTGAAGATGCCAGCATCAGTACCGGCCACCAGGGTGACGCCTTCTTCATGGAAGATCTTAACCGCCCGCGAGTAGAAGTGGTCAAGGTCCTGGTGCTTATCGGCAGGCTGACTTGACCAGAACTGAAACGATTCTTGTTCAGTTTCAGATATGAATGGGTTAAGCGTCTCGACGCCCTTGCGATTTAGGAATTCGCCATTACTTCGCGCAACTTCAGTGAGATTGCGATGGGAAAGGAGCGTCGGATCCACCACAACACCGGCATTCGCAATACTCTTGGCAAGGACGCGAACCTTTGCATCATCAAGGGCATCCGCCAGTCCATGCCAAACTATCGACTCCATGTGCTCGATTGTCACGAAGCCGTCGTCGATGACCTCGAGAAAAGAGATATTGAACGGCTTAGTGTGAGGAATGCCCGGTTCGCGAACACCTTCGGGAGTGTGTCCCATAATGGTCATGTTCAGCGAACTGGCTTCCTCGAGAATTGCTTCGTAAGACTCACGGGTGAGGTTTGAGTAAATCTTCAACCTTCTATATCCCTGCTCGTGCTGCATTCGGACAGCTTCGCGCGCCTGTTCAGCGCCCTCTACCATCTGATGATTTACCTGGGCATTGGGACCGGGACTGTTCAGGATAGGACCGGTGGTCACCAAACGCGGGCCTACCAATGCACCCGACACAATCTTCTTCTGAAATTCGAGATGAAAGGGCATCCCCGCAGCATTGCGAACAGTAGTTACTCCGTTCGCGAGGTATGCGGACAGTTCCGCTTCGTCCCACACATGGACATGCATATCTATCAACCCCGGCATGAGGGTCCTGCCGTTGCCCTCAATCACCATTGCATCCTTGGGTAGCTCAATAGATGCAGATGGCCCAACGGCCACAATCATGCCTTTTCGAACGAGCACCGAAGTTTCGTCCAGAACAACTGGACTCGTCGATGTCATGGGGATAACCCGAAAGTCTTTAAAATAGAGTACTTCCGGCGATTGAGGTCCGGTCGGCTCGTCACCTGCTTGAAAGCAGGCAGACGGGCCGAGTACGGTAAATACAACGAAGAGCCGCTGACAAATGTTGTTGAGCCTGCCTTGGATGTAAATGAAGTTAGGCTCCAGAAGAGGGAATCGAAATAGTAGCACTGATTTGTTCCTATAAACTCAAACCAACATTCTGACAAGTTAACTTCTCGGCTCATGCAATATATTGTTTACGGGCGATCTAATCGGCCACGACCGCATTCCAAGACGCGAAAGCGAGTTGTCGGAGAACTCGATAGTGTTTGGCCGATACCAAGCGGCGCCCCAAGTTGAATATTTTGTAGACAGCCGCATGCGTGCTCAGAAACCGTTGTGCCTGATGCATCGACTTGAACCGCCTAGGTTTACCGTCGCCTGCTCGCAATAGTCGTTTAAGGAATGTACGAGCGCCTTCAATCAAGGTGTTACTGATCCGCCGTAACAGAGACTGATGAAGTGAGAGTAAAACTGAGGATACTCAGAAACTCTGTTGGAATCAGTTGGTTACTTTTGGGTGAAATAACTCGTTGAAATCGGTGGTCAGAAGACCACGGATATCAAGCAATTACAGATCTGGTCAACTTGGCTCCGAGAATTGGGAAGCTGATGTCCTACCATTGAACGACACCCGCAAATCAGGGAGTTACGCCTCACTCAGGTCTGGCTGAGCATAAGAGTGAGCGTACACGGATTCTAAGCGATTCTGAGCCAGATAGAGAAGAGAGAGTGTAAACGCAGTTTCCGGCGCACGCTGGCGGATCTGGGTTATATCGCCGCTCCAGTTAGCTCGCTCGACATCAACCCATCTGCCCCTTCCACGTGATCGATTCGATTTTGCTATGGCCTTCCACCATGATTCTGGTTTCTGCGATGCACCCGGACGCCTATTCGGCCCTTGGCATCGTCCAGGGAGGCGCGCATGCGCGCCAACCACTGCCGCGCCCAAGCAAACTCGAGGCCCAGGATCGAAAGACCCAATGGCACGACCAGGATCGCGGGCCCTGGTAATACGACCATCGCAAGACCAACAAGGAGAATGGAGGACCCGAGGATCAATATTACGGCGCGGCGGGCCTGTCGGTAAGACGCTACTGCCAATTCTCCCATTTCATCTGCAAGCGGAGAGAGCAAAGCGATCGTATCGCGTCCTGCCTTTGTCGAAGCGAGAATACCGACAGTGAGTATTCCGCTAATGATTATCAACGAAACATGATTCGGAATCGGAAAATGGTGAACAAGCAGCATCTTGACGCCAACGTAGGCCAGCAAAAAGACCAGACTCATCTTAATGTAGCGGAACTTCTCCATTAGCCCCGCTAGCACGAAGTACAGCGAACGCAGTCCGAGCAGCGCGAAGATGTTAGACGTAAATACAATGAAGGGATCGCGCGTGATCGCGAAGATCGCCGGAATAGAGTCGACCGCAAACATCGCGTCGGCGGTCTCCACGAGGATTAGAGCAACGAACAATGGGGTCGCAAACAGAATTCCGTTGTGACGAACGAAGAATCTGCTGCCGTGATACTCGTCAGTTACCCTGAACAGTCTGTGGACTAGGCGCATCGTCGAACTGTTGGTCACATCGACCGTGTCGTGACGCGTAACAAGCACTTTCGCCGCCGAGTAAACGAGAACCGCGCCGAGCACATAGGTCAGCCATTCGAAGCGATCCAGCAGCGCCAACCCACCGAATATCATGATGCCGCGCATCACGCAGGCGCTAAGAATTCCCCAGAAAAGGACACGGTGCTGCTCCGCAAGTGGTACGCGAAAATATGCGAAGATCATCGCGATAACAAAAATGTTGTCGATGGAAAGTGATTTCTCCACAAGGTATCCGGTGAAGAATTGCAGAGCTGCCTCGCGCCCGGACAGTTGCTCGGTATCCATGTCCCATCCACCCGGGTTCAACTCGTAGAGATAGAAGACGCCGACGTTGAATGCGAGTGCGAGGGAAATCCATACTGTTGTCCAGCCCACCGCCTCCGGCAGGCTAACGACACGCGCTTTGCGGTGAAAAACGCCGAGGTCGAGGGCCACGACCAAACCGACGAGGAACAGGAAGCTTGTCCAGATGAGCGCGGTTACGGAGACCATTCGGCGCTGGCACTACAACATCGTGTGTCGGAACCAGCCATCGCGAAGTTGCCGTTCGCGAACAAGCTGTGACGAGTATTCTTGCGTCTTATCGCCCATGATCCCGGCTAGAACAAGATCCGAAAAGTGAGATTAAAACTGAGCATACTCAGACAACCTGCTGGAATCCGTTGGTTACTTTCTATTACAAAGCTGGTCAGCTTGGCTCCGCGCATTGGAAAGCTGAGGTTCTGCTATTGAACGACATCTGCTTTTCATGGAGTTACGCCTCGCTTGACTATGGCTGAGAATAACCGAAGGATCGTTATTTTGCTGCTAACCCTTCGATTGTATTGCATTTATATCGCTTGCGCCCGGGGCCGAAAGGCGCAAAATAATGCGGTGCGGCGCCCCGGCGGTGCTCAGGAAGTGTTTTTCATCAGCCCGTCGAGTTGGCGGCTGGCACGTAGGAGTATTCTATGACCGCGAGAAAGAAGACAATCGCCGTCGTTGGCGCCACGGGCGCCCAGGGCGGCGGCCTGGTTCGTGCAATCCTGAAAGACAAGAATAGTGGGTTTCGCGTACGCGCGCTGACACGCACCCCACGCTCCGAAAAAGCCCGAAACCTTGCTGAACTCGGCGCAGAGGTGGTGAAGGCAGATCTCGATAATGTGAAAAGCCTGAAGAAGGCGTTTGACGGAGTTCAGGCAGCCTACTGTGTGACTAATTTCTGGGAACACATGTCGCCGGAGAAGGAGTTGGCACAGGCTGGAAACATGGCGGAAGCTGCCGAATACGCAGGCGTCGAACATGTCGTCTGGTCAACGCTGGAAGACACGCGAACGCGCGTGCCGCTGAACGACAATCGGATGCCAACTCTGATGGGCAAGTACAAGGTGCCGCATTTCGATGCCAAGGGCGAGGCGAACGAGGAATTCGAAAGTCGTGATGTCCCCACCACCTTTCTGCTCACGTCGTTCTATTGGGACAATTTCGTCCATTTCGGCATGGAGCCGAAACGCGGCGCCGATGGTGTACTGACGATCGCAATGCCAATGGCGGACAAACCGCTGCCCGGAATCGCGGCAGCCGACATAGGCAAATGCGCATTCGGTATATTCCAGCGTGGGCCCGAGTATATCGGCAAGACCGTGGGTATCGCCGGAGAACACCTTACCGGAAAGCAAATGGCAGCCGCATTCTCCAGGGCGCTGGGCGAAAAGGTCGTTTATCACGACGTCGACCCTGACACCTATCGGGCATTCGGCTTTCAGGGAGCGGAGGATCTCGGCAACATGTTCCAGTTCAAGAGAGATTTCAATGACGAATTCTGTCGTGCACGGAGCATCAAGGTGTCACGATCGCTAAATCCGGAACTGCTGAATTTCGACGCGTGGCTCGCCAAGAACGAGAAGCGAATTCCCATCGGCAATGTTGCGGCCTGAGCGAAACTTCGCTCTCCAATGAAAGCCGCGGAGCTGCTGCCGGGCTCATGGGCAGCGGCTCTTTGTGGCCTTTGGTGTGCCCGTGATGGCGATGTGGTTTCGTAATTCGGATGACGCCTGGGGTTCGGTCGCCAGGGGGTTTCATTGGCTGATCGCCGCGCTGGTCATCGCGCAGTTCCTCATCGGCAACGTCGCGGAGGAGATGAAACTCACGCCGGCGAAACTGGATCTCTTCGTCTGGCACAAATCGATCGGCGTAACCGTGCTGGTGCTCGCCGTGCTGAGGCTGGCGTGGCGCTTCGGTAACCCGCCGCCTGCGCCGCCGGCCGGAACGCCGGCGTGGGAACGTAGGCTCGGGGCGCTCGTGCACTGGGTGCTTTACGCACTGATTTTCATCGTGCCGCTGTCCGGCTGGTGGGTCAGCGATGCATCAAGAGTGCCGTTCAGGGCTTACTTCCTCGTGCCGATGCCGGATCTAATCGCAACGGACCGCGGTTTGCAGGAAGCCGCTGCCGAGGTGCACGAAGCCCTGACGATAATCTTGCTGTGTGTCGCCATCGTACATATTGCCGCGGCATTACGGCATCATTTCCTGTTGCATGATGATGTGCTGCGTCGCATGCTGACGGGGCGCAGTAGCAAGGAATGACCATGAAAAGCATCGTCGGCCTGTTGCTTTGGACGCTGGCCACGTCGGGTGCGCTCGCGCACGAGTGGCGCATGCAGGGGGAAGGAGAACTCCTTTTCGAAGCCACGTGGGAAGGCGAGGTCGTGCCGGGCCGATTTCGCGGTTTCGCTGTGAGTCTCGATACCGACGACTGCAATATCGCCGGATCGGTGCTGACGGTGACGGTGAACCTCGACAGCACCGATATGGGTGATCCCGACATCAACGAAGCCATCGCGGGCGACGAATGGTTCGCGATCAGCGTGCATCCCGTCGCGACCTTTAAGAGCGATTCGATCCAGGCGCACGCCGATGGCGGGTATGTCGCGGCGGGGCAGCTCGAATTGAAGGGCGTACGGCTGCCGGTGGCTGTGCCGTTAACTTGGACCGAGTCGGACGGCCGGGCCGAAATGCGCGGCGAGGTCGTGATCGACCGCACTCGCTTCGACGTCGGCAGTGGTGACTGGGCGACCGGCGCGCCCATTGGCACCAATGTCCGGGTCAGCTTTAACGTAATTCTCGAGCGACAATGAACAGGCATGGCTTCGGCAAGCTGGCATTGCCGCTCCTGCCGCTGGTACTGCTCGCCGCTTGTGCGCAGCCGAAGTGGATTGCGGGCGCGCCGCCGCCGCCGCCGCTGCCCGAGCGGGTTTACGAGCAGGCTGCACGGAAAGGCGAGACGGTTTATCGCGTCGACCCGCAGCAGTCGCGGGTGTTCGTGCGCACCGGGCGCGACGGCTCGATGAAGTCGGCGGGCCACGATCACGTGATCACTAGCGCCGACATCGAGGGGCTTGTGTTGCTGAGCGTCGACCCGGAAGAGTCGCGGGCCGATCTGCGCCTGCCCCTGCAGCTACTCATTGTCGACGACCCGGCCTACCGGGCAAGGTTCGGTCTCGAGCCCGACATTCCGCAGTCGGCCATTGACGGCACCACGCGCAATATGCAGGAAAAGGTGCTCGAATCGAACCTGTTTCCCTGGGCCGTGGTTAGCGTGAGGGCACTGTCGATACCGGAAGGGCAGGCAGAACTGGGCGTCCGTGTCACCTTGCACGGAACCACGTTCGACTACCGCGTGCCGGCAGCGCTTACGGTCGACTCCGGGAAGCTCGGAGTGTCCGGCTCGATGACCGTCCACCACGCCGATCTCGGCCTGACGCCGTTCAGCGCGGCGGGCGGCTTGTTGCGAGTAGCCGACAACATCGAGGTGGTATTTGACGTCGTAGCAATCCGGGGATTGGACGTTTCCCGGAATCGAGCTCCGGACTAAAGGAGATCAAGAAAACCGGCACCGCGGGTGAGGCCAGCCTCTTCATGCCTGCTGGCATCAGCTGGTTAATTTGGGGTGCTCTAAGGCATTGAAATCTGTGGTCACAGGTCCACGGAAATCAAACAGTTACATTAATGACCAGCTCAGCGACTCCGTTTCGGAAGCTGGGGTTCTGCCATGGAACGACACCCGCTTATCAGGAGGTTAGCTCTCATCCACAGCTCAGTGAGCATAAAAGCAGGAGTAAGTCGATTCTAAGCGATTCCAAGGCACTGAGAGAAGACAATGTCCGTCTACTAATGCGTGCGATGCCGATCTTGCCTATCTGCGATCAAACCCGCTTTCCCGCTCGCATCAAAAACTGGGAAGGCCCAATATTCGGACTTCCCCGTCATTTGCGAGGAGAGCTTAGTCGTCCAGCGGCAGACCGCTCGGGACGCCGTTGACCACGTCCTGGTCGCTCCTCAAATCGAGGCTGTTCGTATCCGTCAGAGCGCTGAGGAAGTCGATGATTAGATCGACCTCTTTCTTCGTGAACGAGAACGGAGCCAGTTCGTTATACGAGGCAATGAAATCGACGATCGCAGCATTGTCCATCGCACGGTAGTTCTCGGTATCGAGTGTCGGGTGCGTCGGGAGAACAGCCTGCCGATTGGCATTGTAAGCGTAAAGGGAATCCACGGCGTTCAAATGGTGCTCCACAACCGCTCTCAACGAATTGTAAGCTCCGCTGTGTCCGTACGGTGCATTTAGCGCGACGTTCCGCAACGATGGTGTTTTGAACCTGAGAATATCACTGGCGGAACCGGTGACCTGCTCCCTGCCATAATCCTCGAATCCATCCGGGCCGCTGCCTCGACCGGAACCAATCTGCGGCATCGCAATAGCGTGAAACTGCTGGTCGGTCTGGTAGAGTCCGCTGTGGCACTCGGCGCAGGAATGCCCGTTTTTGTCTCCCCGGTAGAACAGTTTCATGCCCTCTTTTTGGTTTTTGCTCATCGCATGCTGGTCGCCCCTGACATATTGGTCGAACGGGCTGTTGTCTGCGCGCCAGGCGACACTTTCAAAGGCCGCAATCGCATTCGCGGCGTGCGAATACTGAATTTCTGCTGAACTGCTGATTTCGTCGGGAAAAGCTGCGATGAACATGGCGACGTAATCAGGGTTCGCTCGAAGGCGTTGCGCGAGTAACTCCCATACCTGCGGCAGGTCTCCGCTGGCCGCTGCTATTGCGATGGGATTCTCAGGGGCCTGTCCGGCCATCTCCGTTCCCGACGTCACCGGGAACATGGCCTGGCATGCCAGGACACTTTCAAGGTTTCCGGGCAGATCCATTCCTGCGGGCGTCCTACAGCCGCTGGGAAACCCTTCTCCACCAATCGTGGATACCCGACCATCATGAAACAAGGTATGAAAGGACCGGTCGCCGAGGTTCCATACCGGCGGCGCATTGCGGGGTACCCGCTCGTGAATCAAATCTGACCCGGTTCCGACGTTTCGCGTGACACCCAGACCGCTGCCGCCTTCGCCCACGGGAAGTGACAGCCCATCACCAGTACCGGCCAACGAATGATGACACGTACCACAGGAAATATTCTTGTTTCCGCTCAGTATCTTGTCAAACATCAGGACACGGCCCAACGCCACTTTTTCCGGATTCGGATTCCGGAAGTCGTGTGTCGGAACCGGAACGTCTGTGTCGCGATCGGCGAATGCTGCCTCGGATCCGATCCACATCACCAAACAGATCAGTGACATACTAATTGTGCTCAATTTCATTATATTCTCCGCTCGGAGCGCCTCTTGCCTAAGTCATCATTTTTGATTCATCCGGCCGGTCTTACGTTCGGATCGTAGTGCATGCGCATGAAAGTGTGGTGCCAGTTCGACATAAGCCGATCTTTTCGAATCTGCGATCCGAATGAAAGTTGAATAACGTGCTACTGAAAATATCCTGCGCAGAATCTTCAGAAGCAAGATTTCTATATCAAAAGGTCACGCTGTTCGTGGAATCCAAGGAGCTTTGCTCGCTGGTCAGCATGCCCACGGAAAATGAGAACCGTTCACTCTCGTCAGGCTCCGCCTGGAGGTGAGGCTAGAACTGAGCTTCCTCAAAAAGCCCACTTGACCCAGATGGTTACTTTCGGGCGACCTAACTCAATTGAATAGGGTGGTCACAGGACCACGGAAACCGGTCAGCCCGGCCAATGACCATCTCAGCGACTCCGATTGGGAAGCTGATGTCCTACCATTGAACGACGCCCGCGCACAGCCCGCTTCGGGCCTAATACGACAAGCAAATGGTTGCATCCTGTTATAAGAAATCATACGTAGTTCATAGTCTCGTAATGCCCGATTTGAAATATTGCGGCTCTGGTATCTGTGCAATTCACAGAGCCGTGCCTCGCTTGGTCAATACGGGAGAAATAGGCAATGAGTAACTCACTGACGAATAGCCACGCTACATTCAAGACCATGCTGCTTATTGTCGCTTTCGCGCCTTTTGCCGCGTTGGCCGATAGCGGATTTTATGTCGGCGGCAGTATCGGCGGCGCTACGATCGAGGCGAACCTTGGCGATACCGGCATCCCTGGCGTGCCGTCCGATATCGATGAAGATGACACGGCCTACAAGGTGTTTGTGGGCTACAACTTCGACCTTCCGAGCATCGTTCTGGGCGTTGAGGCCGGTTACGTCGATTTCGGCGAGCCCAATATCGATGTTCTTGGCGAAGATTTGTTGATCGACACAACGGGCATCAACCTCTGGGGCATCGTTGCGCTCGAGGCCGGGCCTGTCGACCTGTTCGCGAAGCTCGGATACATCTCCTGGGATGCGGATTTCCAACTAGTGACTGAACGCGCCAGCGAAAGTGGTTCCGACGTCGGGTACGGGCTCGGTCTGGCATTCAATGCGGGCCCGATACAGATTCGCGGCGAGTACGAGGTCTACGACCTCGACGATGCTGACGCTTCGATGCTGTCGGTAGGACTGGTTTATCAGTTCGACTGATTTGAGTTGACGCGCGTTTTCGGCTCGCCAGGCGACTACTTATCCACGTTCCTGCATCCGCTAGCATTAGTCCTGATCACGGCCGCCACACTGCGGCCGTGGCTGTGTCCACGTCGTCAATCGACGGCGGGATCCAGCCGCGTTCGTTTAACCGCCCGCCGGCCTAATAGCGGTACGATAATTCGAGACCGATCTGGCGCGGTCGGCTGGGCCAGGCAATATCGGCGGGCAAGCCGATGAATCGTGACGCAAAGAACCACTCGATGTATTCCTCGTCGAATACATTATTTGCGAACAGGCGCGTGCTCCACTTATCGCTTTCCAGGGCAATGCTGAGGTTGGTCAGGGCGTAGGACGATTGCACGTCCACATTGTCCAGCGTCCAATAAGTCTCGCCACGATGTTCATAGTCGATACGGCTGACAAGTTGCCGCGCGTTTGCAAGTGGCTTGCTGTACTGCAGACCGAAATTCAGCGACCAGACGGGCGCTCCCGGTACGTTCTTGCCTTCGATAGCAGACGCAGGCACGAGGACGCCGGCGATATCTTCATACTCGGTGATCTCGCTGTCCGTAAAACCGAATCCTAGGCCGAGCTCCAGGGAGTCGCTCGGCATCGCGACCAGTTCAAGTTCGCCGCCAAAGATCTTGCTCCTGGGCACATTAATGTTCGCTTGCGTCCCTGTCTGGTCGAACAGAAAGTACTGCTGGTCGGTGTAGTCGATGTGGAACAACGAGAGTCCACCACGCAGACGTCCGCCGTAGGCGGAGCCTTTGAGGCCGGCCTCGTAAGAAATCAGCGACTCCTTGTCGAAACCCGGCTCGAAATTGCTGCCGGGGGCGAGATTGTTAAATCCGCCCGCCCTGAATCCCTTGCCGATCGTCATATAGCCGAGCAGATTCTCGTCGAAGTTGTAGCCGAGGCTCAGCTTTGGCTGCAGCTCTCTGAATGTCTCGCTGCGGCCCTGCGTCGTGTCCTTGGGTGTCTCAACGTCATAACGAAAGGCGACCGTGACCTCGAGATCGTCGCTCATGTCATAACTCAAATGGCCAAACGCCGCATAGTTTTCGAGCTCCAGGTCCTGTGCCGCTGGCGGAACCGGCGCGCCGAAAAACGTTGTCGCCAGCGAACGGAACCGATCCTGAGTGAAGAAATGCGCACCGGCCACCCAGCGCAGCGTTGACTCCGTGTCGGAAACCACGCGCAGTTCCTGCGCGAAGGTCTGCGACTCGTCGATGACGATGATATCGATCGCCTCGATCAACGTTTGGTCAAGGTCCTGATCATTGCCGGAATCGACGTCGGTGTACGACGTGATCGACGTCAGCGTGCCCCACCCGAGGTCATAGTCGATTTTTGCCGAGAACTCCCGCGAATCGACGAAAGACACGCCAATGCGATTCGACTGGATCTCGTAGGTCGGGTTGCCAAAAAATATTGGCGGGTCCGGTGGCGGCAACGGCAAGACGCCCTCGCTCCCCGGCATGAAATAGCCCGAGCCGCCTTCCTGTTCGAGGAATTGCGCCTTCACGTCGATCGAGAGCCTGTCCGTCGGCTTGTATAGCAGCTGCCCGCGAAACGAGACTGCTTCTTTGAAGTCTACTTCCTCATTATCCAGATACGCGTTCTTGAGTTGACCTTTGCGATCCTGCAGACGCGCCGACGCACGGTAGCGCAGCGTGTCGTCGGTGACGGGCCCCGAGGCGCTCGCCGCAACCGTGAAGTCCTGCCCCTCCGCCGCCGACAGGCGCAGATTGTATTCCGGGTCAGTTGTTGGCTGCCGGGTCGTGATCAGAACGGCGCCGCCGATTGCGTTGCGACCGTAAAGCGCCCCCTGCGGTCCCCGCAGAACGACGACACTCTCGATATCGAAGAGATCCTGCGTTGTCAGAAGATTGTTGCTTGCGCTGACGCCGTCGATGCGAAACGACACTGGCGGTTGACCGGTGCCGCGATTCTGTCGGACGCCACGAATTACGAGCGTGCTGATGCCGACTTCCTGGTCGTCGGAAAAACGCAGATTCGGCGTCAGCGAGGCGACGCGATTGATGCGCTCGATCCGGTGCCGCTCAATATCGTCTACCGTAAAAGCTGTGATGGAATCCGGCACCTCGGACAGATTCTCGGCTCTAAAACGCGAGGTCACCACGATTTCCTCGAGAGCGCCATCTGCGTCCGCGGTCGTGTCGGCGAGTCCTGTCTGAGCGTACAGGCCTGCGAGGCCTGCAAAGAGACAGTTTACAGCGCGCAGCACGCGGTCGTTTTTGGCAATCAACAAGACATCCTCTTGAAACAAATTTGCGGTAGTCTACCGAGACAACCACACGGACACCATTGAAAGAAAGGGTGAGCGCCATGAAAAACCGCCAACCGTACATATTCATCTTTGTCTGCATCGTCACTCTAAGCATCGCACCGCCGGGTGTCTTGGCAGACACAAGCGATATCGCCCCGCCGGCGGCAGACGAAACACTGATTTACGTCATTCGGGAGGGCCGACTCCTCGGCAAGGCGAACGGCTACTGGATTGCCGTTAATGACCAAACCGTCGCCAGGGTAAGGAACAACAAGTACGCCGTTGTCCGGGCGAAAACCGGGCTCATCACTTTGAATCTCGCCAATTCCGGCAGCGTTTTCGCAGCAACGACGATCGATAACCGCGCCTCAGAGACCGTTTATCTGAAATGGCGGTTGGGTGATCCCGGCTTCACCGAACTAGACGAAGCTTCTGCCAACAAGATGATGCGTAAGATGAAGCGCATGGAACCGATCGACGCACCGGAACCGAACAACGAGCATATGGCAGTCTTGATGAACCTGTCGCGCCTTGGTTTTGACCTGATGCGGCCATCTGCCGGCGAGCCAGCGCCGGACAATGAGCACGCGGTCATTACTTTTTTCCGCGGCAAAGAGGCAGATAAACTCGAGTTTGGGGTCTGGAGTGAAAATGGCTTTGTCGGCACGCTTGCGGCCAGTCAGGCAACCAGCATTGCCGTGCCGGCGGGTACTCACTTCTTCATGGGCGCAAATATGGGAACAACGCTTCTCAAAGCGCAGGTCGAGGCCGGCAAGCGCTACTACGTCCTGTACGACTACGGCAAGATGATCGGCCGCGTTCGCCTGACGCCGGTTTCGCGTGAACAGTCGAGCGACCTGCAGGGGTGGCTGAGTAAGGTCAACCATGTCGAGGTAAACGCGTCCGCGATGTCACCTCGGGTTCGTGGACGCGAGGAAGTCGTGAGCGCTGTCGTACGCGCCGCGGCGGCGAAGGCCAAAAGCGGCCAGGCGGATTTTCACCTGCTGGGCGGCGACCACGCCTACTAGTTGTCTGGCGCATCGCAATGGGCACAATACTTTGCTGGCCAATTCGTACGTTGACCATGGCTATACTATACTCAGAAACGGAGACATCAGAATATGCGTCACGCATACACTAGGGGGAACACATGAACACCATAATCAATGACCTGCCGAGGGCGGTCTGTTCGGCAATAGCGATCGTACTGGCGTTCGGCAGTCCGGCGGCCTTATCACAATCGTCGGACGACGAAGCAATTGACGAGGTTGTTACAACCGGTACGCGTAAAGAGGGACAGTCGCCTACGGAGACACTGTCGCCAATCGACGTACTTACCGGCGCGGTGCTTGCCAATCAGGCCACGTTCGACATGACCGATGGCCTGACAAAAGTCGCGCCGTCGATCAATACGCAGCGCTTTCCGATCGCCGACGGTACCGCATTTATCAGGCCGGTATCCTTGCGTAATCTGTCGCCGGATCAAACTCTCGTACTCGTGAACGGGACGCGCCGCCATCGCTCGCCGCTCGTCAATCTGCAGCTTGCCCCGCTGGGCACCGTGAATCAGGGCGCGCAGGCAGTCGACTTCGCGGCTCTGCCGTCAATGGCGATCAAGCGGATAGAAATTCTGCGTGACGGTGCCTCGGCTCAGTACGGCTCAGATGCCATTGCCGGTGTGGTGAATGTCATCCTGAAAGACGACGATGAGGGATTCTCCGTGTCGGCACAGACCGGTGAGTACTTCGAAGGCGACGGCACGCGCACGACGCTTGCGGCCAACGGCGGATTTAGTCTGGGCGACACGGGCTTCCTGAACGCAACCATTGAACACTCAACGGCGGACACAACTTCACGTGGCGTACAACGCGCCGACTGTCAGCCGATCGTTGATGTCGTTGGGGAAGGCGTCGTACCGTTGGACGATTTTTGCCAGCGCTGGGGCGATCCGGACGTTGAAACACTCAAGTTCTTCCTGAACGCGGGATTCGATGTCAGCGATACCCTGGAGATTTACGGCAACGTCAGCTTCTCGGACAATGACACGATCTCCGATTTCTTCTACCGCGCCCCGGTGTTGGCTCCCAGCGCGATGATCAACGGTCGCAACACACTTATCATCGACAGGGTTGGTGCTATCGATCCGGACACAGGGGACCCAATTGGTGACTTCATTCCCGATCCTGCAGACGCGGGGCTGGTGCAAGACATTATAGACGCTGGTCTGAACCCGTCCGACTACCTGACGGCAGATGCGGGCAGCCCCAGTGGGTTCGTGTTGCTCAACCCGATCTATACGCAATTCCCGGGCGGCTACAATCCGGACTTCGGCGCCGCCATCAGTGATATGGCGTTCGTCTTTGGTGCGCGCGGCGAAACCGGCGGCGGCATGACCTGGGATATTCGTGGACGTATTGCCGAGAGCGAGGCGGATTACACGCTGTCCGAGACCATTAACGCCAGTCTGGGCGCTTTGTCACCGACGAGCTTCAAGCCGGGCAAGCTGACCCAGGAGGAGTCCAGCCTCAACGCGGATTTTGTGAAGACCTTTGACGTCGGTAACCTCACATCGCCGCTGAACTTCGCTTTCGGTGGCGAATGGCGCGAAGAAACCTACAAGATCGCCGCCGGCGATCCGGCCTCGAGAAACGCAGGGCCCGCCTTCATTTTTGGTGTGGGCTCCGACGGCTTTCAGGGTTTCCCGACCGATTCTGCCGGCAGCTTCGACAGCGCAAGCGTTGCGGCGTATGTCGACGTAGAAGCCGACCTCACGGACAATTTTACAATTGGCGCCGCCGTCCGTTACGAAGATTACGACGAATTTGGCAGCACCACAGACTGGAAGCTGTCGGGACGCGTCCAGGTCAACGAGCAGTTCGCACTGCGTGCCACCGCCACCACCGGATTTCGCGCACCAACACCAGGGCAGGTCAATACGCTCAACACGACAACGAGCGCCGACATGGACGGCAACCTGATCCCGAGCGGCACCTACCCGGTTGGCAGTACTGTGGCAATGGTTCTCGGGTCGCAGCCGTTAACACCCGAAGACTCCACGAGCTTTACCTTGGGCGCGATTTGGTCCGCCGCGGACAATGTCAGCATTACACTCGACTACTATGACATCTCGATCGAAGACAGACTTGCGCTGTTTAACACAACGATCACCGCACAGAATGTTATCGATCTGACGGCTGCAGGCGTACCCAATGCCGATTTGTTGCTTGGCGGTCTGGCAAATTATTTCGCGAACGCATTCGACTCCGATGTATCGGGTTTCGATCTCGCCGTCACGGCTCAATTCGAAGTGGGTACAGGCGATTTAGTAGTCGATTTGCGCCACAACCAGAATGAGCAGGATGTGACCAAAGTGGCATCGGGCACAATCAATGCGTCGCGCGTATTCGACCTGGAAAATCAGGTCCCCGAAAGTCGCACCACGCTGACATTCGATTATGATTCGGGTAACGCATTCAGCGGCTACGTACGTCTCAACAATTACGGCAGCTGGAAATCGACGGGCGGACTTTTCAGCGCCGGCGATGCATCGGACGTCTCGAACTACGGATCTGAAATATTGGTTGATCTCGAAGCGACTTACAGATTCAACGACAACTTCAGATTGGCTGTTGGTGCTGAGAATGTCTTCGACGTTGAACCGGACAAAGAGGGAGACGGCACACTAGCATTCCTCGGCGCAAGAACGTCGATAACGTCGCCGTTCGGCAACAATGGCGGCTTCTGGTACGCGAGACTTGCTGCAGACTTTTAGTTGAAACTTCCTGCAATACGGACAGCCCGGCACTTCGGTGCCGGGCTTTTTCTATGGCGCGCGCACGGCGACGGACTTGATCTGCGCAAATACCTCGTCGCCTTCCCGCAGCTCCAGCTCTCGTATCGACCGGCGCGTCACTCGCGCGATGATTCGATCCTCTCCCATCGCGAGCCGTACAAGTGCGGAAGGGCCGGCGTCTGACTCGATAGCATCGACTTGCGCCGGTACGATATTGAGAATCGTACTGTTGTCCGGCCGTGAGCGGCACAAGCTAACGTCACTCGCACGAATGCGCAGTCGCACGGTTGCGCCCGTTTGCCCGGCGTTGCCGGGTACCCAGAGATTGCCACCCGAACATCGCAACCCGGTCAGATCGTCGGCGTCGTCGTAAGACTCGACCGCGCCCTGAATAACCGAGCCGGCTTCTCTGCCGGCCAGGATCGGCAGATCCGTGCGCACTAGCACGGATTGCACGTCACCGTCGGCAACCACGCGGCCGCCGTCGATAACCACCAGGTGGTCACACAAGCGGCTGACTTCATCGATGTTGTGACTGACGTAAATGATCGGTACGTCACCCTCAGCGTGCAGCCGATCCAGAAACGGCAATATTTCTTCCTTGCGCTCCTGGTCGAGCGACGCGAGCGGCTCATCCATCAGCACGAAACGCGGCGCGCAGAGCAACGCTCTTGCGATGGCCACCCGCTGCGCCTCGCCGCCTGAGAGTTCGTCGGGTTTGCGGCCGAGGAGCCGTTCGATCCCGAGCAGACCGATGACGTGATCGATGTCCGGGGCGCCGTTATGCTCGCGGCGACGCAAGCCATACTCGATGTTGCGGCGTACATCGAGATGCGCAAATAGACGCGGCTCCTGAAACACGTAACCGATATCGCGTTCATGCACGGCGCGCCAGATGTTGGACTCGTCGTCCTGCCAGACATCGCCTGCAACCACGAGCTTTCCGGTCGCGGGCCGCTCGAGTCCGGCAATGCAGCGTAACAACGACGTCTTTCCCGCGCCCGAAGCGCCGAATACACCGCTTATGCCGCGCAACGGCAGATCCAGTTCGACGTCGAGCGTAAACTCGGGCCGCTGCAACGTATAGCGAACATGCACTGTGCTTGCCGCATTCATTGCGTTCGCCATTTTCGGTTGACGAAGAACATCGAGAACAGCGCGATGAATGCAACCACGAGCAGCAGCGCAGACAGCTGATGTGCGGCCTGATAATTGAGTGACTCGACCTGATCGTAGATCGCGATCGAAATAACCCGCGTCTCGCCAGGGATGTTGCCGCCGACCATCAGTACGACACCGAACTCCCCCAGCGTATGGGCAAAGCTCAATACAACAGCACTTAAGTAGCCCCGCACCGACAGCGGCAACGCAACCGAGAAAAATGCATCTATCTTGCTGGCGCCCAGGGTCCAGGCGGCTTCAAGATTGCGCTGTCCAAGCGACTCGAATCCGACAACCAATGGCTGTACGGCGAACGGTAGGCTATACAAACACGAGGCGACAACAAGACCGGCGAACGAAAACGTCAGCGCGTTGCCGGTCAGTTCCACCCACCAGCTGCCGATCGCGCCGCCCGGTCCGAGAACGATCAGCAAATAGAAGCCCATTACGGTTGGCGGCAGCACGATCGGCAGCGCAACCGTGGTCTGCACAAGCGTCTTCCAGCGCGACGACGTCTGCGCCAGCCACCACGCAATGGGTGTGGCGATGATCATGAGCACAATCGTCGTAATTGCTGCGAGTTGAACAGACAGCAATAGCGGCTGGAACAACGTATCGGCGTTCATTGCGGAACCGTGTACCCGTGGTCGCTTATTATCTGCCTTGCGACCGGACCGTGCAGAAAACCGACGAAGCCTGTGGCGGCCTCACTTGACAACGCTCTTAGCAGCAGGATCGCCTGTTGTTCGAGCGGCTCATGCATCGATGCGGGCACCGGCCACTGGCACGTCGCTGCCGGCAGGCGCGCATCGAGCGCCTGTGAACGCGAGATCAGTCCAAGGCTCGCGTTACCCGAAGCAACGAAGTGCAGTGCCTGCGAGATGTTCTCGCCGAAGACGAGTTGCGGCTCGACGATGGACCACAGGCCTGCGCCCACGAGAAACTGTTTCGCAGCGACGCCGTAAGGCGCTGTCAATGGATTCGCGATGGCAAGCCGTTTCGCACCGAGCTTCGTCAGTTGCTCCTTGCAGTCTTTGCCGTCCAGGTCCGCATCGCGTGACCACAGCGTTAGCGCACCCACCGCATAGGTGAAACGCGTACCCTCAATACCGAGGCCGGATTCTTCGAGTAAACGAGGACGCTCCTTATCGGCGGCGAGCAGGACATCGAACGGCGCGCCGTTGACGATTTGTGCATACAGCTTGCCGGTCGACGCTGTCGTGACCCGCACCGAGTGACCGGACCATTCCTCGAACCGCTCTGCAATCTCCTGCGCCGGCCGCGCAAAATTACTCGCGACTGCAACGGTTACGGTCTCCGCACCGGCGACCTCAGCAATAGTTGCGAATAAGAAGAAAATGCTGAATCGGAGTCGGCGCATGACGCCAAGATAGCCGAGATTGTCGGACGGAACCACGATCGCGACGCGAAGACCGCGGGCGGGTCGTTGCTCATCGGAAGTAAAGCGCAGCGTAGCGAGCCATGAAGATGAGTAACGTCCCGGCCGTGGTCGCCGTGGCGATGGGACCCTATAAGGATTTTCTCCGCCGCCGATGCGCATGCAATAACGGTTCGGTGTAGCCGTTCGGCTGTTCGCAGCCTTTGAAAACGAGATCGCATGCGGCTTCAAACGCGATGCTCGCGTCGAAGTCGTCACTCATTCGCCGGTAGATCGGATCGCCGGCGTTCTGCTCATCGACGACTTGCGCCATGCGCCTGAACGTTTCCATGACCTGCTCTTCGTCCGTGACGCCATGCACCAACCAGTTCGCGATGTGCTGACTCGAGATGCGCAAAGTCGCGCGGTCTTCCATCAGCCCGACATCGCTGATATCCGGAACCTTCGAGCAGCCGACACCCTGGTCGATCCAGCGCACGACATAGCCTAGAATCCCCTGCGCGTTGTTGTCGAGTTCGTCCTGAATGGTTTTCGCGTCAAGCAATGTGGGGTCGCCGAGCGGCGGCGTCAGAATATCTTCGAGGTTTGCGCACTCTCTCGAGGCCAGGGCTTTTTGCACCTGCCGGACATCGACGGCGTGATAATGCATTGCGTGCAGCGTGGCTGCCGTTGGCGACGGCACCCAGGCGCAGTTCGCTCCGGCTTCCGGATGCGCCTGCTTGCTGTCCATCATCTGTTTCATCTCATCGGGCTTCGGCCACATGCCCTTACCGATCTGCGCCCGGCCCGGCAGGCCACAGCGAATGCCGAGGTCGACATTCCAGTCTTCGTAGGCATTGATCCACGGCTGTGCCTTGATCGTTTCCTTGGGCAGCATCGGTCCCGCCTGCATGCTCGTATGGATTTCATCACCGGTGCGATCGAGGAACCCGGTGTTGATGAAAACAAGCCGGTCTTTGACGGCGCGAATGCATTCCTGCAGATTAACGGTCGTGCGGCGCTCCTCATCCATCACGCCAACCTTGAGCGTGTTTCTCCCGAGTCCCAGCAGAACTTCGACGCGACCGAACAACGTATTTGTGAACGCGGCCTCTTCCGGCCCATGCATTTTCGGTTTCACGATATAGACGCTGTTGCTGCGGCTGTTTGGCAGTCGCTCGGACTGCTTCGAATTCGCCACCACACAAGCAGACGTAACGACGGCGTCGAGCAGTCCTTCGAACACTTCGTTACCATCTGGGTCGAGCACCGCGTCGGTCGTCATCAGATGGCCGACATTACGCACGAGCATCAGGCTTCTGCCTGACAATTTGAGCTCGCCGCCGTCGGCTGCCGTGAACTCACGGTCAGCATTGAGTTGCCGCGTCATCGCACGGCCGCCTTTGTCGAAGCTCGCCTCGAGCGTGCCACGCATAAGGCCCAGCCAGTTTCTGTAAACGCCCACTTTGTCTTCGGCGTCGACGGCTGCAACCGAGTCTTCGCAGTCCTGGATCGTCGTGATGGCCGACTCGAGTACGACGTCACTAACGTTGCCCGGCGCGTCTTTGCCCACAGCATGTGTTGGGTCCGTCTGAATCTCTATATGCAGTTCGTTATTTCGAAAGACATAAGAACAGCGGCTGTCTTTCTCACCGAAGCCCACGAATTTTTCCGGGTTACGCAATCCCGTGCTCGTGTTATCGGCCAATGTCGCAATGCAGGTCGCAATATCCAGAGAGCGCTCGACCGAATACGCGCGCACATCAGCGTGGCTCCCGGACGCGAGCGGAATCGTGCGATCCAGGAAGTCGGCCGCATAGCTGATGACTGCGGCGCCGCGCACCGGGTTATACGACGAACCGCGCTCCCGGCCGCTGTCCTCGGCTATCACATCCGTGCCGTAGAGCGCATCGTACAGGCTGCCCCAGCGTGCATTGGCCGCATTCAGCGCGAAGCGGGCATTGCTTACCGGCACGACGAGCTGCGGGCCGGCGATCGACGCTATTTCGGGATCAACGGCCGTGGTCGTTATTTGAAACGCCTCGCCCGGGTCCAGCAAATAGCCGATTTCCTTGAGAAAGGCGGTGTACTTTTCGTGCTCCCAGGGTGAATCGCCCTGCGACAAATGCCAGCTATCGATTTTTTCCTGCAGCTCATCGCGTTTCTGCAGCAGTTCACGGTTGGTCGGCGTGAGATCGACGATTAGGGACTCCAGACCACGCCAGAATTCACGATTGTCGAAGTCAATCGCGGGCAACAGCTCCTCTTCGATAAAGCGAAAGAAAGCAGGATCCACGCTCAGGCCACCGATGATCATACGGTTGCTCGGTTGCTTGTCTCCAGTGACCGTGCTGGGCATCGTCAGTCTCCCGCCTCTTCGAGTGAAAGGCTGCTGACAGTATCAGTTACCCGCTGTCCGTCAAGCATCCCGCCGATAGTCAGCCAACCGCGCTGAAACGGCACGAGCCCGCGGTGGTCCATTGTCGCCGGACCGCCGATGCCGACTTCCAGCCACGAATCGTTCTCGAGACTGAACATCAGCGCGCCGGCTGCAGGCGAAGAAGCTTCGCCGTCATAGCCGATACCGTCAAAGTTGTATGGGTTTTCGCTGCCGCCGACGAACAACACGGCGCCGTGCTCGATACTTCCTGTCGCGGCCATGCGATAGCGTGGCCTGCCGGGATGCGGTGCCAGCCTGCGCCAATCGATACTGCGGCCCTCGTCTCTGTCGATAATGCCCGCAAAACACTCGTTGTTTGCGACGAAGGCCCGCTTGCGGCCGGTCTGCGGCTCGATGGCGACGCCATCACAGTAGACGATTGTGTTGCCGACGATACCGCCCGCGTGTCCGAATACGGCGTGGCCGGGAGTCGGCGTCGCCTGCGCCCAGCTGTCATTCTCGGCATCGTAGCGCTGCACGAGATTGACGTTGCCGAAGTCGTGCCACCCGCTGATCAGGTAGATGTAGCGATCCTCGTAGCTGACAGCAAGCGCATCGTCAACAGGGACCGGTATCGGCTGACGCTCCTCGAACTCGCCGCTTAGTGGATCAAAAGCGTGAACCCAGCGCGTCGAGACTTCGGACCCATCGTCCGCGACCGTGTAGCCGCCGAAGACGAAGGCTCGCTCGCCGACCGCAATCGCCGCCGCGGCAATCCGGCCCACGTCGCCGGGCACCGGCGATGCTTCGCGCCATTGCATCGCGTTGCTATCCAGGACGAAGGTTCTTGCGTGCGTATCCTCATACGACTTGCCCTCGCCGAGCCCCGCAAAACTGACCACGAACTCCCGGCCTTGGGCCGTCACCGATGCAACAGCGTTGTTCGTGACAGGCACGGGCAACGGCGGCATCGACGCCGTACGAGTCATCCGAAGCTTGTTCATGTCGAGAAGGATCGCAACGACCAGAATGAGCGAAAGCGTTAGCGCCAGGTTTCTCAAGTCGGATTAGGCTCCGATGGGTTGGTGGATAACCGATCATAGCCGACAATGCTGGAACCTTTAATCCATGGATAATGGAATAATTCGTGTCCACGCAGTTGACCGCACAAACGCGTATCTGATTCAGGACGAGAACCGGGAGCAAGACGATGGCACAACTGCAAGTAAACGGCCTGCAGATCGAATACGACACGTTTGGGGAGCCGGGCGCCGATCCGATATTGCTGATCATGGGTCTTGGCACACAGATGACGGCCTGGTCGCCCGACTTCTGCAATGCGCTCGTGGCACATGGCCACTACGTAATTCGTTTCGACAATCGGGACATCGGCTTGTCAACGAAATTCGAGGGCGCCAAAGCTCCGAGCAAATTTCGCTACGTATTGAACCATTTTCTGCATACACCGCTACGCGTGCCCTACTCTCTCGAGGACATGGCGTCCGATGCTGCGGGTGTGCTCGAAGCGCTAGATATCGAGTCTGCGCACGTGGTCGGCGCATCGATGGGTGGCATGATTGCCCAGCTCATGACGGTCAACCACCCGGAGCGGGTGAATACACTGACCTCCATAATGTCGAGCAGCGGTGACCCCGGACTGGCGCCGGCGCGTCCCGATGTCGTAAAACACGTATTTTCGAGCCGGCCGAACACGGGCGACGCCAACGCGATGCTCAAACACCTAACCAAGACGGCACAGCTGATAAGCAGCCCGGCTTATCCGCGCAGCGACGAGGATTGGCATACGCTGATTACGGCGGCGGTGCAGCGCAGCTTCTATCCGATGGGTTTTGTCCGTCAGATGGCAGCGATTGTTGCCGATGGCAGCCGTGTGGAGCGGCTCAGGACGATCGATAAACCGACACTCGTCATTCACGGCAGTGCCGACCCGCTCGTCCCGGTCGAAAGCGGAATCGACACGGCACGGCACATAAGAGGCGCCAGGCTCGAGATAATCGAAGGAATGGGACATGATATTCCACCGCAGTTGGTCGACAAACTCACATCGATGATCGCAGCTCATGCAAAAACTTAGCTTATTGGCCGAAAATCCCGAGCAAACACTCACCGCCGATTTGTGCGACGAATACGAGGATGCGCAGGTCGTTACGGGACCATTCATCAATTACGGTAATCGCCGTGCGTGTATTGGTCGGGTGGAGGTCATCATGACGCAAGATGACAATTCGCTCGTGTCCGCAACGCTCAAAGAGTCCGGTGATGATCGCATCCTGATCGTGGACAACGCAGGTTCGACACGTTGCGCCATGGTCGGAGGCGACCTGGCGCGTGCCGCACACCGGAATGGCTGGCAAGGCATTATCGTGAATGGCGCTATTCGCGATGTTGTGGAGCTTCAGGATGTCCCAATTTCGATATTCGCTCTCGCGGCATGTCCGCGTAAGAGTGCGAAAAGGGGGCTGGGTGTTCGCGGCGAGCCGATCGATCTTGCGGGCACGCCTGTTCAACGAGGCGATATTGCTGCTGCCGATCCGGACGGTCTCATAATCATTGGCGCCTTGGTTTTTAACGAGACTTAGCTCGACGTAGAAATATTCGCGTCGTCTTCCAGATATCCTGGGTATCACACAAGAGGCATCGTCAGGGCTTGAGTCGATTCCCAATGAACTTGCGGAATTTTTCGCCGTACGGGGGCCGTGCGATGCTCAGAAGGTCAGCCGACACCTGGGTGTAGACCGCTTTCTTGTGACTGAACTCCATGAACCCATCCTTGCCATGATACGCGCCCATTCCGGAAGGCCCGACGCCGCCGAAGGGAAGGTCTTCCTGCGTCACGTGGAATATGACGTCGTTGACAGTCACGCCGCCGGATGTCGTATTGTTCAATACATAGTCACGTTCGTCTTTATCGTTGCCGAAATAATAGAGTCCGAGCGGTCGCGGATGCGTATTGATGTACGTCACGGCGTCTTTTACGTTCGCATAGTTCTTGATCGGCAGAATCGGGCCGAAAATCTCATCCTGCATGACGAGCATGTCGTCTGTCGCACCGACGATGATGCACGGAGGCATCTTGTGATGAGACTGCTGCGAGAAATCTTCGCCGTTCGGATTTATCTCGATGATGTCGGCACCTCTCGACCGGGCATCTTCGATATAAGAACTAAGGCGATCGAAATGGCGCTCGTTGATGACCGACGTACAGTCGTCATTCTCCTTGAGGCCGCTAGGGAACATGGTCGCGACTGCACTCTTCGCCGCCTCGACGAAGTCAGCCGTTTTCCCTTCTGGTAACAAGACGTAATCCGGCGCCAGGCAGATCTGTCCGGCGTTCAGGGCCTTGCCCGACATGATGCGTACTGCCGCTTTTTGCAGGTCGGCCGATGCGCCAATGATCACGGGTGACTTACCGCCGAGCTCCAGGGTCACGGGCACGAGATTATCTGCCGCGGCGCGCATCACGTGATAAGCAATCGAGGTTGCGCCAGTGAACACGAGGTGGTCGAAGGGCAGCGCGGAGAACGCTGCGCCGGCTTCCGCTCCGCCCGTGACAACCGCTATTTCCTCTTCGGCGTAGTACTCGGCGATCAGCTTAGCCATCAGTTCCGACGTGTTTTCTGTGAATTCCGATGGCTTGATCATGGCGCGGTTGCCTGCCGCCAGGACACCGGCTAGCGGCGTAAAGGTCAGGTTCACCGGGAAGTTCCACGGGCTGATAATGCCGACTACACCTTTTGGCTGGTAATGGACGGCAGCCCGGGCACCGAGGACGCCAAGCGGAAACTGCGCCGAGCGTTTGGCAGGCCGCATCCAGGCACGCAGGTGCTTTTTCGCATACTTCAGCGCGTCGATCGAGCTGCTGATATCGGCGAACGTCGACTCATCTTTGGAGCGGTGCCCGAAATCGGCACACATCGCCTCGCAAAGTGCATCACGGTGCGTACACAACAGATCGATCGACTTGTCTAGCCACTCGATCCGTCTCTCCGCCGTCGGTATGCCGTCTCGGTTGCTCGCTGCTTTTTGTATAGCAAGTGTCGTTTCCAGTTTTTTGGGATTCTCGAAAGTCATTTGTCTTCTTCCGGTTCATTGTCGTTTTGATCGCTCTCCTGCGACTCGCCTGCCGGCGGTTCGGTTTCCAGCGGTTTCTGCCCCGTGATTTTCTGGTAGTACTCGGTCATCTGTTTGATGGCTTGTTCGGGCGTCGGATAAGGCTGCGTAAAGGCGGTCGTCAGGTACTGCCGCACACGGTCCTGCGACGCCAGCGATTGCAGAATCTGCTGCTCGAGGTACGGCCCCATCATCGCAACGATCTTGTCGCCGTAGAACCGGATTAGTTCCTCGAGAACCCGGTTGGTCAAAAGAGAGGCATGCCCCTCTGCCTCCATTTCGGTGATGATCTGCATCAGCACGCTGCGCGTCAGGTCTTTGCCGGTTTTGGAGTGCACGACCTGTATGGATTCGCGGTCAATGACCATCTGTCGAATCTCTGCCAAAGCAACAAAGCTGCTGGTCTCGGTATCGTAGATACGCCGATTCGGGTATTTTTTGAGTAGCCTCACCGCAACGCTCCGCGCGCAAAGTGCAATGCAAAATAAAAAACTATCATTAAATATAAACCACTGTTTTTATTGACTCTAAAAAATTTGCTTTTGCAAAATAATTGCTTGGCATGGGGGCATTTCTTGCTATATTAAACCTAATTCTTTTGCAACGCAAAAAAGGGAGCAAGCCATGACACAAGTAACACCGGAGAGCATCAAGGCCTTTTTCGAGCAGGCAGAAGAGCTACCGGGATGCCTGGAAGACGCAGGCCCAGTATTACGATGGCCTGATGCGGCGTAACACCGAGGCCTTCACCGAGCTGGCCGACGCACGCATCGCGAGCTTCAGGGAAATGCGCGAGTCCAAGACGTTCAACCAGGCTTTCGAAGCCAACCTCGCATTTGAAGAGAAGGTTCGTGAGGAACTCTGGTCCCTGCAGGAAGCAAACACGAAGTCCTGGGAGACGCTGGTTGACGATCTGAAAGCAATTTATACGCCGGCCAAGCAAGCGAAAAAAGCCGCGAAAGCCAAAGCACCGGTCAAGACCGCTGCGCAGGCCAAGGAAGCCGCATGAGACTGAAAACGGGTTGACGGGTCGGGCCAGAGCGGCGACCTGTCAACACCGCTTATCAGGCTTGACCAAGAGTCTGATCTGCGCTTTCTTCTTGTTCTGATTAACCGACAGTGGCGGAGCATGCAACAAACTAGCGGACTCGATGCGGCATTCCTCTATATGGAAACGGCCAATGCGCCCACGCACATTGGTTCGGTCGGCATATTTGACCCATCAACCGCGCCGGGCGGCATAGTCCGGTTTAAACGCATCATTCAGACCGTAATGGAGCGCGCGCATCTCGCGCCGTATCTCAGACAGCGGCTGGTCGAGGTTCCGTTCAACGCAGATTTTCCATATTGGGTTCGGGATGAATCGTTCGATCCCGAGTTCCACATTCGCCATATCGCTCTGCCAAAGCCGGGCGACTGGCGGCAGCTCTGTATCCAGGTTTCGCGCTTGCACGCGCGCGCGCTGGACCGTTCGCGCCCGCTCTGGGAGTTATACGTCATCGAAGGCCTGGACAACGTGGCCGGAATTCCACCGGGTTGCTTTGCGCTGATGACAAAACTGCATCATGCGGCCATTGACGGCGTGACGAGTCAGGCCGTAGCTACCGCGCTGGCCGACCCGACGCCCGAAATCCGAACAGTCGAAGGTGCGCAAGAGTGGCACGCGGACAATCCACCGACACCGTTTGAACTGACCGCGATGGCATTCGAGCGCAATCTGATTTACGCAACTACCTGCTTGAAAAGGACGAGTTATCGGAAGAGAGCCTCGTCAGCATGTGCCCGATCAATGTCCGTGACCCGAATATCAAAGCAACCGGCGGCAACCCGGTAATTTCAATGTCCGTACCGTTGCACACCGATATTGCCGATCCCAAGGAACGCCTGAAGGCGATCTGCGCATCTACCCGTGACGCCAAGGAGTACACCAACGCCATCGGCGCCAGGTCAATGATGGAAATGGCAGACTTCATCCCGGGGGAAATAAGCGTGCTGGGCGCTCGGGTTGCCGCGGAACAGGGGCTGGCGAACTTTGCGACACCGACTTTCAATACAGTTATCACAAACGTACCCGGCTCTCCGGTGCCGTTTTACAGCAATGGCGCCAGGCACGTGCGCGGCTGGGGCCTGGGACCCTGCGTTGACGGCAATGGCCTGTTTCATGCCGTGGGTAGCTATTGCGGAGAATTGAATATCGGCGTGACCTGCTGCCGGGTCATGATGTCGGACCCGTCACGCTATGCGGACCTTCTCAGGGAGTCGTTTGCCGAGCTCGACGCGAAACCGGCTGCCACGAAGAGGCATAAGAAGAAATCTGCAACAAACAAAAAGACCGCAAGGAAGAAAACCACGAGGAAGAAAGCCGGGAAAAAGAAGGCCGCGTCAGGGCACACTGCCAGAAAGGTTGCTGCCGCAGCGAGTGAGCGACCTAAAATGGAATGAGGTGCAACATGAGCTACGTATTGAAAGAGAAGTTCAGACCGCCTAGTGACGCTTTGTATCTCACGGAGCCGTTACGCGCCATGTTCGAGCTAGGCACGTTGCATTTGTCCGAACCGTGGTTGAATTCGCTGCAAGGGGGCGATGGCCATCCCGTGCTCGTTATTCCCGGCTTTACAGCCGGGGATCGTTCCACGGTAGTGCTCAGGAACTTCCTGTCCTCGCTGGGTTACCTCCCCTGTGGCTGGAAACAAGGCCCGAATTTCGGCGCTCGTCACGATTTGTTCGAAGGCGCTGGCAAGCTGTTGCTGCAATTGCACGAAGAATACGCGTGCCGCGTCAGTATCGTCGGCCAGAGCCTGGGCGGCATCTACGGCCGCGAATTGGCGAAACGCCTGCCCGACGCAGTTCGCCAGGTCATTACGCTGGGGAGTCCGTTTAACGACCCGAACGGCGATGCTTTCAAAGTCACCAACCTTTATAAGCTGTTCAACCCGGAACATAAGTCCAAGTCCGAGCAATTCCTGAATGAGCAATGGGAACTGCACTCGGCGCCGCCTGTTCCGACGACGTCCATCTACAGCAAGTTTGACGGTATCTGTCATTGGCGCGCCTGCCTGCAGCACAGCGGCCATGACCAAGTCGAAAACATCGAAGTGCTCGGCAGCCATACGGGCATGGGCGTCAACGCGCAGTCTTTGTTCGTCATCGCGGACCGGCTGTCGCAGCGCAGGAACCAGTGGAAGCCGTTTCATATCGGCCGCTACTTCGGTCTGTCGGCAGACGTGAACTAGCGTATAAGAAGAGCTGTTCACGCGTCACGCGGGTGACACGTGTCGCGAATATAACTATGCAAGTATGGGAGTTCGGCCTCCGCCGGATCGATCCGATATCCAAGCAAAGGAATCAGGCTATGAATCTAGGAGTCACTGATCGTCTACGCCCGCTGCTCGACGCGGTGAAGTCGTTTATCGACGAGCGAGTACTTCCCGTCGACGAGGAGTATCTTGCCGAAATCAACAACGGCGACCGCTGGTCCCTGAACGACCGGCAAACAGAAATACTGAGTGGCCTGCAAAGCGCGGCCCGTGAACAGGGCCTGTGGAACTTCTGGCTCACCGACAGTGAGCAAGGTTACGGCCTGACCACGGTCGAGTATGCGTACCTCGCTGAGCAGACCGGCCGGGCTTATCTTGCGGCAGAGGCTTTCAATTGCAGCGCACCCGACACAGGCAATATGGAAGTACTCGAGCGCTACGGTACAGAGGAACAGAAGAAACAGTGGCTCGAGCCGCTGCTCGAAGCCGAGATACGTTCTGCCTATGCGATGACTGAGCCCGACGTGGCATCGTCCGATGCGACCAATATTTCGACGTCGGCCGTGCTCGAGAACGGTGAATGGGTTATCAACGGCGAGAAAACCTATATCTCGGGCGCCGGCGACGCGCGTTGCAAAATTATGATCTGCATGGTGAAGTCGAACCCGGAAAATGGCCGTCACCAGCAACATTCGCAGATTCTGATTCCGATGGATACACCCGGTGTCGACGTCGTCCGGCCGATGAACGTGTTTGGCGAAGACGACGCGCCGCACGGACACATGCATATTCGGCTCAACGACGTGCGCGTACCGGAGACCAATATGATCCTCGGCCCGGGGCGTGGATTCGAGATCGCCCAGGGACGACTTGGGCCCGGCCGGATTCACCACTGCATGCGCGTGATCGGCGTAGCCGAGAGAGCTTTGCAGCTGATGTGCGCTCGCTCCGTTTCGCGCACGGCATTTGGCCGGCCGCTGGCAAAGCTCGGTGGCAACTACGACAAGATTGCCCACGCGCGCACCAATATAGACATGGCGCGACTGTTGACGCTGCAGACCGCTTACGTCATCGATACACAGGGTGTACAGGAGGCCCAGGTCTGGATTTCGAAGATCAAGGCGGCCGTGCCTAACATCGCGCTCGACGTGATCGACGACGCTATACAGATGCACGGCGCCGCTGGCATATCGCAGGACTTTCCGCTCGCGAGCATGTATACGAATGCCCGGACATTGCGTTTCGCTGATGGTCCCGACGAGGTGCACCGCATGGTCGTCGCGCGTAATGAGTTGCGACCGTACGTTAAGGCGATGCAGTAATAACAACAAAGACCTAAACAATGACAGAAACTATCAAAGCCGAAGAACTTCCGGGCCTGGTCGGCAGGGAACTGGAACCGTCACCCTGGATCGAGATCACTCAGGAACGCGTCAATCAGTTCGCGGAGGCGACGAACGATTTTCAGTTCATTCACGTTGATCCGGAAAAAGCTGCGCAGACACCTTTCGGCGGGCCGATCGCTCACGGATTCCTGTCGCTGTCGCTGCTGTCCTATCTCAATGCGCAGACCGCGATTGTTCCGGAGAACATGATCATGGGCATCAACTATGGCTCCGACAAGGTGCGCTACCTGAAGCCGGTACGGGTTGGCAAACGGATCCGTTCAAAGCAAAAGGTACTCGAGGTTATCGAAAAGAATCCGGGCCAGTGGCTGATCAAGAACTCCGTTACGGTAGAAATCGAAGGTGAGGAAACGCCGGCATTGGTTGCCGAGATACTGTCAATGATGGTTGTTGCTTAACACGACAAAATCAAAGGAAGAGGGGAACAAATGAGTATCAGACTTGATGGCCAGGTGGCCATCGTTACGGGTGCTGGCCAGGGACTCGGCCGGTGTCATGCGCTTGCGCTGGCTGAACGCGGCGCCAAGGTCGTTGTCAATGATCTGGGCGACGAGAGCGGAAGATCCGAAAACGCCGACGCGGTAGTCGCCGAGATCAAGGAAGCCGGTGGCGAGGCGATGAGCCACGGCGCGAACGTTTCTAACGCCGAGCAGGTCAACGACATGGTCGCAAAGACAATGGCTAAATGGGGGCGTGTCGATATCCTGATCAACAACGCCGGCATCCTTCGCGACAAAACGTTTCTAAAAATGCCAATCGAAGACTTCCGCCTCGTTATCGAGGTGCATCTGATGGGCACCGCGAACTGTACAAAGGCCGTGTGGGAAATCATGCGTGAACAGAATTATGGGCGTATCGTTTTTACGACATCGAGTTCGGGCCTGTACGGCAACTTCGGCCAGGCCAATTACAGTGCAGCCAAGATGGCGATGGTCGGCTTGATGAATACCCTGCATCTCGAAGGCGCAAAGAATAATATTCATGTCAATTGCCTGGCCCCGACAGCCGGTACGGCGATGACCGCCGGTCTGTTCCCGGAACCGATCTACAAACTCCTGTCGCCCGAGTCTGTCAGCCCTGGCGTCGTTTTCCTCGCGAGCGAGGGTGCACCCAGCCGCAAGGTACTCGGGGCAGGCGGAGGCAGCTTCGCCGTGTTCAAGGGTTTTGAAACTGACGGCGTTAACTTGCTGCCAGACAAACTGACACCCGAGGGTGTTGCGGCGGCCTGGTCGGCGCTCGATGATGAAAGCGGCATGAAGGAACTCACAACCGGATTCGAGCAGTCCTCGAAGTTTGCGACCAAAGCTGCCCGGAGCCTGGGAATTGACTTGTCCGAATAACTCGGCAGAGGAAAAAACCAATGAGAGAAGCAGTAATCGTATCGACAGCACGCACTCCGATCGGCAAGGCCTATCGCGGTGCGTTCAACAACACCGAAGCACCGACACTCGGCGGACATGCAGTCAAACACGCCGTCGAGCGCGCTGGCCTCGAACCAGCCGAAGTCGAAGATGTCATGATGGGTTGCGCCTTGCCGCAAGGTACGCAAGGACAAAACATCGGCAGACAGATTGCGCTTGCGGCAGGACTGCCGGTTACAACGGCAGGAATGACCGTCGACCGGCAGTGCTCGTCCGGCATGATGGCGATCGCACTGGCCGCAAAGACCGTTGTTTGTGACAACGTCGATATCATGGTGGGCGGAGGTCTCGAGTCGGTCAGCCTTGTGCAGAACGAGCACATGAATATGTACCGGGTACCCGATCCACGACTTATCAAGATGCATAAGCATATTCATATGCCGATGATAGACACGGCCGAAGTCGTCGCGAAGCGCTACAGCGTCAGTCGCGAGGCGCAGGATGAGTATGCGCTCCAGAGCCAGCAGCGTACCGCCGCGGGACAGGAGGCCGGGCATTTCGACGACGAGATCGTGCCGCTGCCCTCGAACAAGGGCGTGATGGACAAGGAAACGAAAGAGATCACGTTCGAAGACGTTGTACTCGAGAAAGACGAAGGCAACCGGCCGTCAACGACACTCGAAGGTCTCGCCGGACTGAATCCCGTGCGCGAAAACGGGTTCATCACGGCGGGCAACGCCAGCCAGTTATCCGACGGTGCCGCGGCGTCTGTCGTCATGGAAGCCAGCGTTGCCGAGAAGCGCGGACTCGACCCGTTGGGCATCTATCGCGGCACTGCCGTCGCAGGATGCGAGCCCGACGAGATGGGTATTGGTCCCGTGTTTGCCGTACCGAAACTGCTTGAGCGCAACGGCCTTAAGATGGAAGACATCGATTTGTGGGAACTCAACGAGGCTTTCGCGGTGCAGGTGCTCTACTGCCGTAACACGCTGGGCATTCCGGACGATATCCTCAATGTTGACGGTGGTGCGATTGCGATTGGCCATCCTTACGGCATGTCCGGCGCCCGCATGGTGGGCCACGCCTTGATCGCGGGCAAACGCCGCGGCGCCAAGTATGTCGTGTGCACGATGTGCATTGGTGGCGGCCAGGGGGCAGCGTCGCTATTCGAGGTCGCGTAATGCGTGCACTGGTCTGCAGGGAATACGGCCCACCCGGGTCGCTCGTCATCGAAGAGCACGACGACCCGGTGCCCGGTAAGGGCCAGGTCCTCGTCGATATCGAGGCGGCAGGCATCAACTTCCCGGACGTGCTCGTCATTGCCGGCAAGTATCAGGTCAAGATCCCAACGCCGTTCGTTCCTGGCAACGAAGCGGCTGGCGTGGTTTCGGCCGTGGGTACCGGCGTCACTCAGTTCGCTGTTGGTGACAAAGTGATTATCAACACCAGCTGTGGTGCATTCGCGGAGAAGTGCGTCGCGGACGTGCACGGAACCGCGCCATTGCCCGAAGACCTGAGCTTCGAGCAGGGTGCGGGTTTCTCGGTCACATATGGCACGAGCTATCACGCGCTAAAGCAAAGCGCGAACCTGCAGCCCGACGAAACAGTGCTCGTCCTTGGCGCAGCGGGCGGTGTCGGCATAACCGCCGTTGAAATCGCCAAGGCGATGGGTGCACGCGTAATCGCTGCGGCAAGCAGCGAGGAGAAACTCGAGTTTGCAAAGTCGGCCGGGGCGGACGAGTTGATCAATTACTCCAAAGTGCCGCTCAAGGAAACCGTCAAGGAACTCACGAGCGGTAACGGTGCCGATGTCGTCTACGACCCTGTCGGAGGTGAACTCGCGGATCAGGCGTTTCGCGCCACAGCCTGGCACGGCCGCTACCTGGTCATTGGTTTTGCCTCCGGTGATATTCCAAGGTTCCCGGCAAACATTGCGCTTCTGAAAGAAGCCAGCATCATCGGTGTGTGGTGGGGAACCTGGGCGACGAAGGACCCGCAGCTACAGATTCGGAACATGCTGGAAGTGGCGCAGCTGGTCAAGGAAGGTGTGCTGATACCACGGGTTACCGAATCCTACTCTCTCGACGATTACATTGACGCATTCAAGGCGATTACCGAGCGGCGTGCACGCGGCAAGGTCACGCTGCGAATGAGCTGAGTATTGTCAGTCTGGATACTCTGTCAGCCAATAACCTGCTCTTCCAGATCCTGATCGAACGCTGTCGAATCGGCGCCGACCGGTCACCCCGCGCTGCAAAACGATTAAAAGGCAGCGCCAATAATCGCCATATATGGGCGCTGAAGCCTAACTGCTCGGCGCGTCCGCGACCGATGTCTTGATCAAAATGCGCAGTTTCACGCAATCGAGCAACGAGGACCGGCGTCAAACTTCCTCATATGCGACGAAAAAACCATCTTGCGTGCGAGAACGACACGACAAACGATCAAGGATGATGCGACGTTCGACGGCTTCTATAATTCTGCCGGAAATAATACGAGCGCAAAATAAATTCGTTCATCGGTCTGTGGCTTGGGAGAGAAAAATGTCGGCAGATGAGGACTCGATCGGTTTGACCGATTCGCTTGCTGGTACGGCCACGATGCGCATCGCGGGGCTCCACAAAATCGATAGTTTCTATACGCCGCTGGAAGAGCGTTTCGAGCGCATCACCCGTCTTGGCAAGAACGTTTTGGGCGTTCGCGCTGCCAGCGTCGCCCTGATCGCAGATGACACACTGTGGTTCAAGTCCGTCGTTGGCTGGCGAGTTACAGAGTTACCGCTAAAAAACAGTCTCCAGCAGCCCATGCTGGATAGCGGCACGCCCCTTATTGTGCCGGACACGCACAACGATTTGCGCTACGTGAAATTGCCGCTGGTCACCGGGAAACCAAAGTTTCGGTTTTATGCGGGCTACCCGCTGCGGGACGGCGACGGCGAGATCATCGGCTCGTTCTGCGCCTATGATACGAAGCCGAAAAAGACCGACCACAAGCTGGATGAGATATTGTCCGACTTGGGACTTCTGGCCGAGCGTGAATTGCTGACTACCGATTTGTGGAACGCGCAGACCCAACTGGTTGGCAAACTGGATACGGCACGACGCCAGGCGCTCCTGGACCCGCTGACCCGCGTTTGGAACCGCAGAGGAGGTTTGGAACTGCTTGACATGGTGCTGCAGGAAGCCGCCTCCAGCCGCGAGCAGATTGCGGTCTGCGTAGTGGATGTCGATCACTTCAAAGATATCAACGATCAGCATGGGCACGGGGTCGGCGACCAGGCCCTGACAAAAATTGCCGCGAGCATTACCGCATCGATTCGGCCCGAGGACGTCGTGTCGCGGCACGGTGGCGATGAATTTCTTGTGATATTGCGCGATGCGACGCCGAGCATTTGCAGGATGGTCGGGCAACGGATTTGCAGCAAAATCGAAGCAACTCGAGTGCGAACGGATAACGGCGGTGTGGGTATCACAGTCAGTGTCGGTATAGCCGTCAGTGAGTCCAGTGACGGCGTAACGGCTGCACAGATCATCGAACGGGCGGACAAGGCGCTGTACCAGACCAAGAACCGTGGTCGAAACGGCGCGACCGTCTGGCCGGACGACGTTAGCTAGCGCCGAGCACGACGCTGACATGTGTCCCCGGGGTTAGATCATCCTGGTGCGACGCCTACATAACCTTTGTTGATCAGCAGGTGCACCCAGATGCTGAGTGCGAATCCCGCGGCAATCGCGGGCGTCCATTTGAGATGCGAAAAGAATGTGTATTGGCCCCGCGCCTGACCCATCAACGCCACGCCTGCGGCAGATCCTATGGAAAGAAGGCTGCCACCGACGCCGGCGGTTAGCGTTACCAACATCCACTGCGTTAAATCCATGTCGGGATTCATCTGCAGAACCGCAACCATAACCGGAATATTGTCCACTATCGCTGATGCAACTCCGACCAACACGTTGGCCGTTGTGGCCCCGAGTTCCGTGTAAGCGAAGTGAGAAAGATGATCGAGGTAACCGATAAATCCAAGACCACCAACGCACATGATGACACCGAAGAAGAACAGCAGCGTGTCCCACTCGGCCCGTGCTATCTCTCGAAAACTGTCGAATGCGGTGACCTCTCCCGCCTGGCCATATTGAGCCATATTATTCGTTGCGGGAACATGGGTGCGGCGCAGGTAGTAACCAAAGATCTGTAAATACGCGAGGCCAGTCATCATGCCAAGAAACGGCGGGAGGTGAAAAAAGTTATGAAAGGATACCGCTGTCGCAATAGTACAGCCAAACAGAAACATCATCGTTTTCGCACCGCGCTTCATCGTGACCTCCTCGCCATCAACCTGAGGAGTATCGTTTGGCACAGCAAATGACATGGCGATAGCCGGAATCAGGAAGTTAACAACCGATGGGATGAACAGCGCAAAGAACATGTGGAAATCCATAATGCCTTTTTGCCAGACCATGAGCGTCGTAATGTCGCCAAAAGGACTGAATGCGCCACCTGCATTTGCCGCTACGACGATATTGACACAACCAAGACTGACGAATTTGGGACTGTCTTTGCCAACGGCCAACAGAACCGCGCACATGACCAATGCTGTGGTGAGATTGTCGATGGCAGGCGAAAGAAAGAAGGCAAGGATGCCGGTAATCCAGAACAATTTTCGATAGCCAAGCTGACGACTCACCAGCCAGGCCCTCAGCGCACTGAAGATACGCCGCTCGCTCATCGAGTTAACGTAGGTCATTGCTGTGAGCAAAAACAGGAACAATTCGGCAAACTCGGTCAGAAAATGCCGAACGGCTTCTTCAGCCGCATGCGGTATAGATTCTGTCGCGTATTTGAAGGCGATAATCGCCCAGATTATTCCGGCCGCGAGGATCACCGGCTTGGATTTCCTGAGGTGCGTAAATTCCTCGACAACGACGAGCGCATAGGCCAGGACGAATATGAGCAGGGCCACAGATCCAACCCAATGGTTTGTGAGATCCAAAGTAAGTTCTGTCTGCTCCGCGCGACTAACGAGCGGAACCAATCCCATGATCAGTACGGCGGGGCGAGTAAATAGTCTTGTCATCGGATCCCCCTCGGACAGAATAATTATTTATCGTTGCTAGGTGGATCTTATCTTATTAATAACACCGATAGCGTCGGTGTTGAGACCCATGTCCGTCTTCAAACAAATGGAACAGACGAAGCGATTATCTATTAGTAGTTTATCATCCGAGCGGCTGCTTTCGGCTGCGGTTTCAATCGGTCGAAGTCTCTCATCGCCGGGCGTCGTCTCGCTTGAATACCGGGTGACCCAGCCGCCCGGAAATCCACGCGACCCCTAAATAGACAATTTGCTGCACTCGTAGCGTTTATCGATTAGGGTCCTTTATAAACGGGGAACGATCGACAGCTCCATCCACTTTCAAGGGAGTCCAATGTAATGGTGAGTGCGTATCAGGAATCCGGAGATGCGAGAGGGACCTTTCTCGGGCATCCCAAAGGCTTGTTCGTTTTGTTTTTTGCCGAAATGTGGGAGCGCTTTTCGTATTACGGCATGCGAGCCCTGCTGATTTTCTATCTCGTTCAGCATTGGATGTTTTCCGACAGCGAGGCCGGGATTATATACGGCGCTTATACCGCGCTGGTTTATATCACCCCGGTAATTGGCGGCTATCTCGCGGATCGATATCTCGGCCAGCGCAAGGCGGTAGCATTTGGCGCATTGCTGCTGACTTTCGGTCATTTCCTGATGGCTTTCGAAGGTGATGGAGCTGGCCAGGCAAGTCCGGCGATCAACGTTTTCTGGGCCGCTTTGGCATTTATCATCGTCGGCTCTGGCTTTCTAAAAGCCAATATTTCCGTGATCGTGGGGCAACTGTATTCCCGTACCGATATCCGCCGCGATCCGGCTTACACGATCTTCTACATGGGCATTAATCTGGGCGCGGCCCTCGGCGCAATCATCGCTGGCTGGTTGGGTCAGACCAAAGGCTGGTCCTACGGCTTTGGTGCTGCCGGTATCGGCATGCTATTCGGCCTGGTCGTGTTCGTCTGGGGCAGGCCCTTGCTGGTTGGCCGCGGTGAACCCTCAGATCCGGCGCGTCTCGAGAGGAAAGTTGCTGGTATCAAGTTTGAGTGGTTTCTCTACATTCTGAGCTTTGCAACAGTT
>JAOTUB010000016.1 GCA_029864095.1 Gammaproteobacteria bacterium
CGCCGCAATTGCACACTATAAACGCGGCGGGCGGCTGATCGAGGAGGGCACTCACGCCGGCGACGGGCGCCGCAGTCCGTTTAAGTCCGAGTTCATTCGTGGTTTTGAACTCTCCGAGGACGAGACCGCTGATTTGATCGCTTTTCTCGAGTCGTTAACCGACCCAAGTGTCTTGGAGGATCCTTCACTCGCCAGTCCTTTTTCGGACTAGAAAGTTGTGTCGATACGGTTGCGTTGAAGTCGGTGACACGCCCAACACGGTGGCCAGCGGTTCAGGTCTTGCGATCAGCGGCAGTAATCAAATCACCATCGTGGGAAAAACATACTACAATAGGATAGAAAGCAAGAAAAAATCATAAAAAACAGGGGATTAACATGGGCATTATCGATCTTTGGCTTCCCATTCTGGTTTCCGCCGCCGTTTGTTTCGTGATAAGCGCCGTAATCTGGACCGTGCTCAAATATCATAACAGCGACTACAAGCAGACAAATGACGAAGAGGCTGTCCGGGCCGCGCTCAAGGGCAATAAACCCGGGTTCTATCTGCTGCCGTATTGCTTGGACCACGCGGAACTCAAGAACCCGGAAGTCAAGCAGAAATACGATGACGGGCCGCTTGCATACATCACGATGCTGCCAAATGGTTTGCCACCGATGGGGCCGAAGATGATCAGCATGTTCGTGTATTTTGTCGTTGTCGGCGTGCTGTGCGCATACTTCGT
Source organism: Gammaproteobacteria bacterium (assembly GCA_029864095.1). Taxonomy (GTDB): domain Bacteria; phylum Pseudomonadota; class Gammaproteobacteria; order Steroidobacterales; family Woeseiaceae; genus UBA1847. The sequence continues at coordinate 723 of JAOTUB010000016.1, forward strand.
AACATTCGCGGTGGCGCCGGATGCCGACTATCTGGCTGTATTCCGCGTTGCGGGCACTGTGGCTTTCATTGCGAACAGCTTCGCGCTTGTGCCCGAGAGCATCTGGTTTGGGCGACCATGGCCGATGACGTTCAAGAACTTCATCGATGCACTCATATACAGCCTGCTGACGGGCGGCGTGTTCGGCTGGCTGGCCTGAAACAAGATAAACACGATTCTGCGCGTGCAGCGGCAGTCAGTGAAGATGCCGCCAGCACCTTGGCGAAGAATCCTACGTTGCCGGAAGGACACGAACAAAATCGACGCGTGGTCCTGAGGATCGTCAGTGCGTGATCGATTGGCGCAGACGGGCTTCAGGCGTTCAGATAATTCAGCACCGGATAGCGGCCGCTTCGCGAAAGCAATTCCTTCCGGTCGAAGTTGCCGCTGTTTCGGGCCGGTGCCTCCGTTTCGATACGACGCCGAATCCTCAGCAGGCGCGCCTGCAACTCGCGCATCGACTGGTGAACCAGTTGAATGCACTCGCTGTTGCTGGCGCAGGCCACGTAGCATTTCATAGCAAAATAGCGCGAAAAGGCGCTCTCGTATTCCTTCAGCAAGCGTGTGCTGTTTGCATCGTCCATGACGTCGATAATGTGATCCGTGGATATTCGACTCGAGACCGCGAGCATATAGTGCCGGTGTTCGGCCAGAACGGCGTCTTGAAAGTCCAGCGTGCTGTGAAATAGTCTGAACAGCCGGCGGCGCTGCTCGCCGCGAATCTCATGCGCCTGCAGATACTTGAAGAACGCTCGACGGTGCACGAGTTGCACCTTTGCATTGCGCAAAGCCACAATCTGACGTTTCTTGTAACTATGCTGAGCGACCGGTAACAGCAGGTCAGCGTGCCGGGACTCCCATTGGCGGTACTTGTGGCTGTCCTGGATAACCGTCGTTGCAATCCGCGATTCGCGCGGCAAAGGCGACTCGGCAGCGTCCTGCAACGCAAATTCCGATGCATTCATCAATCGTCGGTGTCTGGAAGAGCTATAGCGCAGCATTTCGGAGAGTCCAATCCACGTTTTTTTATGGTTTCTTGGTGGTTAAGGCGCCTTCCTGAGCGTTACTTGAGGTTATGGTGAATTAGCTGTGGTGACAACCCCCTGAGTGTAGGTATCCCTGGATTGGACGACTAACGGTTAATATTTAACATAATATACATTATACGCATATATTCGGCGCCTATTTGCGCAACAGCGAAGGCTGTTTTGGGGTAGCTGTTTGACTATCTGTGATCGACAGTGTCGTCATATGGGCACGAATCTGGTGCAATTAGATGACTCTGCTTGAAGTTATATGACTCTGCTACGTCGACTATTCTGGTATCTCATTGAAACTGTCACAGGCGTTACACTTGATAACAGCATTAACAAACTGTCCGGGCGCCAGCCCTTCAGCGAGGCGTGCGTCGCATTTTCCGCAGCATAACGCAACTTCTGATAGGTGCCCGCGAAACAACACACTTCCTTCTGTCGTCTTTATGAAAACTGCACGCGTACCAGGATCCGGTTCTGGTATGACCGACAAAGAAATGACCTTTGATATTTTTACAGGTCAGCGATCGCGCGTTCTCGGGCCGTGACATTCTCCAAAGACCTTGCCTGAGCCGCACGGGCACAATTCATCGTATTTGATCTTTGTCAATTTATTCTCGAATCACCACGGGCGGAATTTTCGGATCGACATACTGACCGATATCCGGTGGGTTTAACTTCATACCGCTCAGAATACAAAGTAAGAAGGTGAATAAGCGTCCAAAGGTCGCTCCATCCAGTCGCTCTGCTCTCTCGAATAAAAGTACTTCCTCGTATGGCTCTTTGTTGCGCTTTCGTTTCTCTGCGGTCTCAACCAAATAAACAAGCTCGTCTGTCCCTGATAAAGGGTATCTTTCTCCGGCATCAAGATCCATTTTCTCAATATAGAGAATCCCCTCGCCTAGTATGGCAATCGCATTAGTATAGTAGTCGACGTTGTGTATTCGTTATCATTCAACGAGCGCGACTGGCCGCAAGTGCGATGTGCGGAGCCTTGGCTGGATTTCATCTATTGAGAAGGTCTTGCAGATCGCCGTGAACTGGCCGCCCGCCGAACAAGGTCAACAGCACCTTGGTTTCCGAAATCTGCTTCGCTGGAATATCGAACAGGTTTCGATCCAGCACTATCAAATCGGCGAGCTTGCCGACTTCGATCGAACCGCTAATCTCGTCTATACCATTGACGTATGCCGAATTAATCGTGAATGAGGCAAGTGCGGTCACTAGATCGATAGTCTCGTGCGGCATGAAGGTTTCGTCATCGCCGTCGGCGTCTGTTCGTGTCACTGCTGTTTCGATTTGCGGGAACGGATTTGCTGTCGAGACCGACCAGTCGCTACCGAATGCAACCATGCCTCCCGCATTTATGACAGAGCGGATCGTGTACAGCCAGTTCGCACGCTCTTCGCCGATGAATGGAATCGTCAAATCAGTGATGTAACTATCCGCATACGCCCACAACGGCTGAAAGTTGGCTATTACATCAAGCTCACGGAATCTCAAGAGGTCGTTCGGGTGAATCGCCTGAAGATGCGCAATGTGGTGTCGCCGATGCGCGTTGCCGTTAGCGTCGATCGCAGCGGCAACTGCATCGAGACACTGTGAAATTGCCGCATCTCCAATAGCGTGGAAGTGAACCTGAAATCCTTCTGCATCCAAAGCGGTAACCACTTCTTTTAAGTGGCCCGGCTCGAGCATCGGGATGCCAGCTGGGTTCCCATCGACGTAATATGGCTCCGACATCGCGGCGGTGTAGTTCTCCATTACACCGTCTTGCATGACCTTGACGGCACCGGCATTAACGTTGCCGGTGGAGTACTCATCCCGCAAGCGTCTTATTTCCTCAATCTGCTCCAAGCCTAAGTTTCTATCCCACCAAAGTGACGCAACGACCCGTACCGAAAGCTCATTGCGCTTATCCAATGCACGATAGGCGTCTAGCTCTGGTTGCAGAGCTATGGCATCGTTAATCGCAGTAATGCCCCAGCTGTTCAATAGATCTATCGAATACTTCAAGCTCTTCTGGTCGAACTCGGGCGAGGAAGGCGGAATGTGGGCGGTCAGCAGCTCCATCGCGCCCTCTTGTAAACTCCCGACAATTTCACCGGTGTCGGCATCGCGGTCTACAATGCCGCTCACAGGATCTTGCGTGTCTTCGTCGATGCCCGCCGCCTTCAGTGCAGCGCTGTTGGCCCAGCCTGTGTGGCCGTCCTGGGAGGACAGGTACACCGGGCGATCCGGGACAACAGCATCAAGCAGTTTCTTGCTTGCTCGTGCGCCTGGGCCGAAGACGGCCATCGACCATCCGCCCCCCAATATCCACGGCTCGTCAGGATTAGCATCTGCATACGCTTTCACGGCCGCAACGTATTCCTCCTGTGAACCTAGACCATTAAGATCGACAGTCAGGGCCTCTTTGCCGGCCCCCAGCGGGTGTATGTGAGCGTCTTGAAAAGATGGCATCAACATCTTTCCACCAAGATCGACGACGTGCGTCTCCGGGCCCTGCAGACCACCGGCGTCGTCACCAAATCCGACATAGACAATCTTGTCGTCGCGCAAGCCGACCGTGGTGGCCCAAGCACGATTGACGTCCATTGTGTACACCGCGCCGTTCACAAACAGGATATCTGCATAATCCACTGGTGCCGTCGTCGGCGCATCCTGCATGCAGCCCGGCACCGCGAGCGATAATATGGCAATACAGCAAATTCGAAAAATCATAATGGATCTCGATTGGGATCTGGATAAAAGTGTGGTGACTGCACACGAGTTAACAATGTATTCCGTCACTCCAATGGCTGCTTCACGCCCTGAGTCACTCAGTCAAGCAGTTTCTGCCATTTTGAGCAAGGGCGAGCCGCGGTTCTGTAATGCTTTCAGATACCTGGCTTCGTCGTAAGGCGTTCGCGTTTTCCAGCATCGATACAGTATGCGGATCCATTTGAACGCTAAGGCCCTGACAGCCGCCTGGTGCGAGCAACCTTTTGCTCGCTGCTGATGATAGTACAAGCCTGCCCAGTACGACTTTTTGATCGTTTGAGCAGCCCATTCGACGAAGGTCTGGCGCAGGAACGTCGGGCACTGCCATCGCCAGTGGATCCAGGTCGACTGGCCACTGCGTTTGGTGACCGGCGCAATGCCACCGTACATCTGCACCTCTGCGGCGCAGGCATAGCGCTCCCGTTGCTCACCGAAGGCCACCATCAGGCGTGGTGTGAGCGACGGGCCCGCGCCCGGTAACACAGTAAACAGCCTATGATCCGGATGCTGTGGCACCAGTGCCGCGATCTCCTCGTCATACGTTTTGATCGATTCCAGTGCCACCTCGAGTTGCGCCACCAAGGTCAACGCCTGCAGCCGATAAGGCACGATCACCGCCTCGTCTTTTGTCAGCGGCATGGCGGACTTGATCGCCTGGATACGGCGCTGAAGCAACGCTTTACGGTTCATATTGTGTTCGCGGAAGAACGTCTCGAGTGTCGTCCTGCGCGCACGCCTGGCCTGTGGCAGTGATGGCCAGCGCCGGACGAAGTCACAGAACAGCGGCGTATCGATATGATCGAACCACTCAAGTGTCTGAGGATAGTACTGTTTCAGGGCATTTCTCAGCCGGTTGGTGATCCGCACCCGGTCGTGCATCAGCTTGCGGCGTTGCTCGACCAGGATCATCAACGTGCGCATCTCGACACTCTGTGGGTGCAACGGCTTGAAGTGCTCGCTGTGCGTCAACAGCAACTTCAGTGCAAGTTCCGCGTCCGTCGGATCGTCTTTGGCACCGCTGGGCGTGAACGTCTTGCGATGATTGGCCAGCATCGACGGATCGATGGGAAACAGCACGAAGAGGTCGTACTTCTGCAGCACGCTGACGATCGGGCCTTTCGACAGTTCTAGCGCGACCGCGATCGGACCACCGTAACGCCGATGCAGTGAGCGTGCCCACTCATCGAGATCCTCCGGCCGGTGCCGGACCTGGTTGGTGCGCCGTCGCCCGGTTGCCATGTCCTGAACACAGACATCTGACATAAAGTTAATGCCTAACTTTTGCCCAGAAATTAAGGGCAAACTTCCAGACGTTAGTAAGCGCGTAATTTTTGCAGATTAGTTTGTACGACAAGTCGATACTTGTTGCCTTAAATATTTAGTGCAACGCGATTGCCTGCGAGAAAATTGGCATTTCTGTTCGGCTCAAGGTACAACAAACCATGGCAAATCCCGACCACGTAGATCGGCTCCGGCGCGGTGAATTCAAACTTGCCGACAACCCCAGCTATGAAAGCGGGTTCCGTTTGGGTTCTTTCAAGCCGGATCTCGCGGGTGCAGACCTGCGCGAATCGGACATGCGCGGCGTCGATCTCCGTTATGCGGACTTGAGAGGCGCCAATCTACACGGTGCAGACCTCACTGGTGCGGACTTGGGAAGCGCGAACTTGGCGGATGCAGATTTCAGCTACGCTACGCTTGTAGATGTTTCCTTCAGCAGGATCCACGTAGCCACCAATCTCAGAATGGCGAACTTCGAAAGAGCGAACCTTTTGAACGCTCGGTTCGGTGGCGTCGAGGCCCAGGCGGCGCAGTTCACTGCGGCAAGCTTGGATGGGGCAGACTTCACCGGCGGTCCGGTCAGCAACGCCGTGCTCGATTCAGCCTGTTTCGAAGATGCGTCGCTCCGCGATGCCAATCTTAGCTGGCAGAGGATGCGAAATGCGAATCTCTCCGGCGCAGACCTTACCAAGGCGCAACTCCTCAATGCGGACCTGAGCGGATCCAATCTAAGCGGCACGTGCTTTCGATTGGCCGACCTGTCCGACGCCGATCTTTCAGGGTCGTTTTGTGCCGCGAATAAGGCAACTGATTTTTGGAGTGCGACCCTCGACGGCGCGAAGCTTCGTGACGTCGTAATGGCTCGCGCCTATTTCCAAGATGCGTCGTTGGCTCGCGCCGCACTCAGCGGTGGCGATTTCTCTCGAGCATCGTTTTATCGCGCGAACGCCGAACGTGCAACACTGCATTCGTGCAAACTGCATGAAGTCAATCTAACGGATGCGAATTTCGCGGGGGCGGACTTTGATAAGGGCCTCGTTCGTCTCTCGGACCTGACACGCTGCCAACTCGCGGGCGCGACCTTTCGGGGAGCCACGATCTGTGACAACACGGTATTCGGCTGTTCAGCATGGGACACGAACCTCGAGGGAGCCTACCAAAGCAATCTCCGCATCTCGCAAAACGACGAACCCAACATCACCGTCGACAACCTTGCCGTAGCGCAGTTCGTCTACCTGCTGGTTGAAAACGCCAACCTTCGCGGCATCATCGATACCCTGACTTCGAAGACGGTCCTGATTCTCGGGCGGTTTACGCCAGACAGAAAGGAGGTGCTCGAAGCCATTAGGCGTGCACTGAGAGACTACGATCTGGTCCCAATCCTTTTTGACTTTGAGAAACCCGCCAGTCGAGACCTTACAGAGACCGTTTCGACGCTTGCTCGCATGGCAAAGTTTGTGATCGCCGACCTGACCGAGCCCAGCAGTATTCCACTGGAGTTGCAGGAGATAGTGCCAACGGTAGCAGTTCCAGTGAAGCCGATAATCGCAGCTGGTCACAGCGAATTCTCAATGTTCCGCGACCTTCGCAAAAAGTATCGTTGGGTGATGCCCACGTTGACGTATGAGAGCGTGAACGAACTCATATCGTCACTCCCGGGTGATGTAATCGACTCCGCATCTGAACTGGCCACCCAACTACGGTCCTAAAGCGCACGCCCGCGTGCCATGTGGAAAGTTATTTGAGGCGCAAACTGTTCCACAATTCACGTAGAAGCTCATTTCTCATGTTGAATTATGAGTAATCAAGGGTTTCTTTGCCTCATGCAGAATGATCTTAACTATTGCCGAATTCTTAGCGTCCCAGTGCGCCTCAGACGCCCGGAGACCACCAAGGATTGGCCCAGCTCCGCTAGTCAGCCGGAGCTAGCTTCTGCACAACGATGCCTAGGATTATCGACCCTATAATCGTGTAGATCGCCGCATCAATGCCCCACCATATCCAGATCTTGCTCGGTAGGTTGAATACACCCGACCAAGCAGCCATCAGGCATGCGCCCCACAGCCACATGGCCACGCCGAACTTGAGGCCACGCTGCCACGCAGGTCCGCTAAGCGCGCCACGAAACACCATATAGATACCGGCGAGAACGAACGACGTAAGGACACCCGTCGTGATCCACATGGGCATCAATGTAGCCATGTCGGGCGGATCCTGGACGAGTTCGGGCCGCCAGAAGCTCTCCGTGGCTCGATAAGCAGCATCGAGGACACCTTCATGAATGAATACACCGCCCGCCATAGACACAACGAATGCGGTGGCGTAGTAGGCAAGGCCACCGAGAATGACTGGTTTCCAATTCATGACTTACTGCCCCGCTCATTTTTTGTTGTTACTTGGCTAAAGCGTAGTTGCTGACCGCGTCGGCGTCCAGCTCCAGTACTATGCCAACCAATGACCTACCTAGACGCCCCCAGTTCTCGTGGACGAGAACCACCGGTCTGTAAGGCCATTCGCCCTACTCTATTAAGGAATTCTTAACTATTGACACGAAGTTGGCCATTAACTTTTCCGTAGATCTTAGTGCCCTACCCCGGCACGAGAGGAGAGAACCGGCCAATACCTTCCGCTCGAGTTTCCAGGGTAGTTCCCAATACTTGCCGCTCGTGAATGGCCGCTTTCGGCGAATGGCGAGGTCCGCTATACCGCCAATACCAGCAGCTCAAAAGGCGGCTTTCGGGGTATCATTGAGTTCCGCTAATGGCCCGAAGCGGATATTGATCTCAATTGAAAGGACGTATAGACATGGCAGCGCCCCCAACCTTCTCGCATGTTGTATTCATGACGCGTCGTTTTGAGGAAATGAAGGCCTGGTATATCAACGTGTTTGGCGCGGAGATTGTGCATGGGGACCCGGCGCTTGCCTTCCTGACCTATGATGATGAAAGCCATCGTTTCGCCATCGCGAATCTCGATGTGCTAAAGCCTGACGTGCCCGCAGACTCAGGTCCCGGCGAGATCGGCCTCAACCACATTGCCTATACGTACGCCTCGGCAGCAGACCTGCTCGAAACCTATGCCAGACTCAAGGAGCAGGGACTCACCCCCTATTGGCCAGTTCATCACGGCTTCACGCTTTCCTTTTATTACCAAGATCCGGACGGCAACCGAATCGAGCTTCAGGTTGAAACCTGCAATTCCAAAGACGCCTTCGACTACATGCGCAGTGAAGCGTTTGCAAACAATCCTGTCGGGGTAGAAGTGGACCCTGAGGCGCTTCTGCAACGTTATCGCGAGGGTGCTGGCGAAGCCGATCTGACAGCACGTCCTGGCGGGAAGCCATCGCCCATTCCCGTTGCCCATGGCATCGCCTGAGTTTCGCGATCCTGATGCGTCCGCTTCTGGCCGTAAGGCGACGGTCACCAGGATCCGGCGATAAATTCAGCTACTGACCCATTGCCGCCATTTGCCAATATGGCCCACAGGAAAAAGTTATGAGCTACATCGACGGATTTGTTGTCGCCGTACCGACCGCAAAAAAACAAGAATATATCGAGCACGCCAAGCTGGGTGACAGCGTGTTCATGGATTTCGGGGCGACACGGGTTGTCGAATGCTGGGCAGACGATGTGCCCACGGGTGAGGTGACCGATTTCCGCAAGTCGGTTCAAGCGAAGGCTGATGAAACGGTCGTATTCTCCTGGATCGAATGGCCTGACAAGGAAACGCGCGATGCCGGCATGAGTAAGATGATGTCGGACGGTTTCAACGACGAGCGGATGGATCCGAACAAAAATCCCGCGCCGTTCGATGGCAAGCGCCTGATCTACGGCGGCTTCATGCCGATCGTCGAACTTTGAAGGCACCAGTTTTTGCTGACGCAGCCCGAGATGCATGAGAAAAGAGGCGCTGGCGCGAAGTAAGTGAGAATCTCTGCAATCGTGCAGGTCGCTCGCGCGAAGAGCTGCCTGTCGGCTTCTGGCCGTTCTGAGACGCTCGCTAGGAAGCCGGCCGAGGGGCTGCTTCACATCGCATCGCAGCCGTTTGCAAAAACTGAGGTAATATGGCGGCTTGTGACCCGAAGCGGGCATTTCAGTCTGTTTGAACTGCATCTAATCCGTGGCGAGAACTGAACGTCGCAACCATCTTTCGAGGATACTGATCGACCATTCGATCACTACGATGACGGGAGACGCAATGAATGACGCTACGCGGCTTTTGGCGGAAGCCAAGCCTACACATATCGCCATCCTGCGCCGGGGACTGCACGCCTGGACCGTCTTCACCACGACCTTTTTGTGGACACCCACAATGCGGTTGCTTCTGAAACCAGAGATATCGCAATGGCGCGTGTTTGGGCTTGGCGGTGAAGGTACGGATGGGCCTTATTTGTTTCTGCCGTTCCTCGCGTTATTGGCGCTCGTGATGTTCTACATCGATGGCCGCGGCCGGGCACGGAATGTGTTCTATGTATTGTTGCTCGCGTGGCACGGGGGCGTGACTTCGGCTCTGATCGTCGGTGCATTAACATCGGGCAACGATGCTGTTTTCATGGGAGCCGCTTGGGGGATTCGCTTTCCCTTAGCCCTGCTTATTGTCCCGTTTGCTGTATCCACTGTAGCGGCCATCGCATTATGGATCGTCGAGCATCGACTGGGACGAGCGGTGCCGGTTTTTGGTTGGTTGCAGGTACAGAAGGGGAAGCTTGGCGTGGCCGCGTTGGCATTGCCGTGCGCCGCCTTGTTTTTTTGGCTCGGCGAAGGCTTCGACGTGTACACGCTCACGGCCATTGTTTTCACTATTTTGCAATGGGTACTACTAACTGAGGGTGTCGGACGGCCCCCGCACTGACTCAAAATTGCCAATGTAGTCTGGCTGCTTGTGGCCGCAAGCAGACCCTCGCGACTTCCCAAAAGCAGACACTCGAGCGGCCGCTCTCGGAAAAAGCAGACACTAAGCCTGGGTGGCAACAAAGGGGCAGAACTGGCCGCTCGCCCTCCTCAACTGACCCCGGTCTTAACTTCGGGCCAAAAGTTAAGGTGGGCTAGACCAGCACCGATAATCGCCCTTATAACTACAATCGATAAGGGCCTTTATCGTTTGTGTCGAACGATATATCGATACCAGACTTTCGCAAATCGGCGCGAGAATCTGTTCTCAATCTGCCGCGCGTTGCATCAACACATGATCCAGTAATCGGATGTTTCGCACGTAATCCAGCAACTCCGGGTTGCGCGTTTGCACGTTCTCTTTCAACTCATCCAGAATATAGTTGTTGGCTTGCATAGCGCATTCATAGGCGTCTGAAGCGCGTTCGACTTCCCTCGGCGGTCCGCCGGCGTTGTTCAACTGCCTCGCGATACGTTCACGAATCTGAATCTCTTGATCCGGCAACCTGCAGATCGCTTCCCTAATTGTGCGGTTCAAGAAAATCGGTCGCATACTTTCCGTGGACATCTGTTGTATCTCTGGAATCGCCGCGTTAGCGAATTGATGCATAGTATCGATGACAACTTGATTCGCATCGTTATTCGCCATGACTTTCCAGGACTCTAATTCAATGACCGCCTCGAGTTCGTAAGCCGTATAGGCTTCCTCCGGAGTCATCTCGCCGTCGAGAACAGCTTGCAACGCGTCCGCCGTTGTCTTCACGCCCTTTTGATCCGAGTGCGTTTTCTCTATAGATACCAGGTCTGGTGTCTCTCTTCGCATAAATGCTTGCACGCTTTCATCACTCGTATCTATATCAAGACGCCGCGTCAATTCGTCGATCACGCGTTTTTCGACGAATTCTGCGAATTGCACCGCGGGTTGTTCTTGAGCAAGAAACTGCTGCTCCGACACATATTCTCCGTACACAAGCGCACGTTCCCGCTGGCCAAGAAAAAACACAGCTGCGGTTACAACGATAATGATCGCTGCGATTGCGGCAACAATCCTACTGTTCATCGTCGCTTTGAAACCCTATTAAAACTAGTTGGTTATTCTGACGGTAGTTGGCTGGACATTGGTTACAAGTATAAGTCCCGTGCCGAGCGAATTGTTACTCGATAGCGATATCGCTGTTGTAGTCGCATTGCCGTCTACGCTTTCGCCATAATTGTAGGTAAATGATGAAGACGTCTCACGGAATTCGAACGGGCCGGTTGGCTGAATTATGGGTCCAGGTGCGCCCTCTACCATGCTTTTTTGTAGATGGGGTAACCCGCCCCGGAAGAATCGATGCGTGACATTCCAAAGGGATATATTCGTTGGCAAAGCGCCACCCAGGTTCGCTTGCAGTGTGGCAAACGACTCGCCCACCCAGACTTTCCTAAGAGTGCCAAGATTCCAGCTCAATACAAGGCGTTCGTATCTCTCGTACAAAGTCTGATTGAAGGGAATTAGCACGTATCCGCCTCCGCCGCTTGAGAAAAAGTAATAGCCGGTTGTAATTCCCGGGTCAAGGTCGTTGATTTCCGACCGCGTCATTCTGAACTGGGCAAAATTGGTTGGGTTCGAGGCGAGGTACAGACGGAGGTCATCCGAATCGTTCAAGCTTACGCGTGAGGGACTGAATGTCGCAGTAACAGCACGCGACACATTGACGAAAACGGTTGTCTGACCTCCGGGCCCAACAAATACGTAATTCGCACGACAGTTGGGCAGAGTGAACGTTACCGATCCAGATGTTTTGCTGACAATCTGGCCCGTCGTAGCTACTACACGAGCAATCGTTCCCTCGCAAAGTGGATCAGGCTCAGGTTCTGGCGGTGGTGGTGGCGGCCAGCACCCGAAGCAGATAATCGCAAAATTCAGTAACATCTTGTGGTACCTCCCTGATGCCGAATCACGGTATCTCGCATCTGTCGCAGATACATATGCAGCAGTTTACGGACCAGTATTCCGGGGGAATGAAAAAGCGACTGGATGGCATCGAGAACGACTGAAGGCCTGTTTCCAGGTCACCAAACAAACTTGCGATCTTTGTGTTGGCCACAGCGACGTCAATGTACTGGTGAGGAGTCCAACGGTCGGGATCAATTGACGGCATTAGCTCTGCCAAACCATCGTCATAGGTGATGACTCCATGCGACGCCGGCGTAACGCGGGTGTAGTAAACGGCAAACCTGCTCGCAAAGTCGTCAATTTCGAACTGCTGGTTGAATACGGTACTGGTGCGATTATCCAGTTGTACAACAATGTCCGGTTCACCAACGTCATACTTATATTCCAGTGGCGGGTACCCATTGGCCAAGACCGCCTCAAGGCGACCCATATCGTCGTATAGAAAGGACATGTCATTCATCACAGATGAGTCGACCCGAAGCAATCTCCCGTCGAGGTTGTAGTCGAGGTCGAGATGACCGCGGATGCCGCTTCCGACTACTGATCGAAGGCGCTGATTCTTGTCGATCTCATAACTAAAGGACTCCCTTGTTTCGTCAGTGAGCCCGGCCTCCGTATAGAAGAGCGAACCCGAAGAGTCGTAGAAGTAGTCAATTACGACGCCATTCGCCGCTCTGGTCTTGGTTCGCAAGCCACCTGGGTCATATTCGAAAGCCGCTTCCATACCATCGGGCATCCGTAGTCCCACCAGCTTGCCCTGAGGGTCGAAGTTCAATTCCGCCGTTTCTTTTCCTAACCTGACGGTCGCATCAGAACCCGACCAGTTTATACGAAACGACAATCCATCTGCCGATTTGTAGTTGTCGAGGTTACCGGCGCCGTCCAGTTTCGCTGCTGACGACGTGCCATCTGAATAGACAACATGTTTCGGGACGAGGCCCCTGTCATATTGCTTTACTGTGTAGATGTTGTCGCCTCGATCAGACCGTAAGCTCTCCACCCGACCGGCACGGTCGTATTCAACAACGTATGCTCGACTCGAGGCCTCAGGACCGATAATCGATTGCCTCGACGCATGTTGAGATTTTCCCTTCGACCGATAGTTGATCTCACTTACGACTTTGTCGTTGCGAAGCAGCGTGCTCGGGCGTCCGATGTCGTCTGTTTCAATTTCTGTAATTGTGCCAAGATGATTGGTGACTTTCTTTGTCGCACCGTCCGCATTAGATTCAAAAACCGTAGCCCTGCCGCTTTCGTCAACGGCACGGGTTATTTGGGCACTATACGAATACGTATTGGAGTATCCATTGACGACAGCGGAGCGGACGCGCCGCTCTGCGTCGTAGCTAAACTCCAAATCAGTTGTGCCAAGAGGAGTAACGGCCGCGGATAGAAGCTCGTTTTGATCGTAATTGTAGCTCCAGATTTCTGAGCGCAAGTCGACTACGTACCGAAGAAGACCGATGTCGTCGTAACTGTACTCAATCGAACGTCCGTCTGCGTCTTCGATCGCCATCAAGCGACCGTGGGAATCCCGTGAAAAATCGACAGATGCGCCATCCGAGGAGTCAATGCTGATTAGGCGGCCGTCGCTGTATTTAAATTCCAGAGAATTGCCGTTTCTGTCTGAAACCGATCTCAAACGATATTCCAAGTCGGATATTTCGAATACCTTGGTAATACCTGTGCGCAAAACAACCTCGGCAGATTGACCAATTTCGAAATCGATCTTGACTATGTCCGACGTCGCCGCAATAAGCGCCGACTCGATGCGACCCCTATTTGTTAGGGTGACACCCGTTGTGTTGCCGTATATATATTCAAGTCGAGCGCCGTCGTCACGAGGCACAATTCGCTCGCTGATCGTAAGTTTCCAACCGCTTTTTCCGAATTCAGGATCTTCATGTCGCAAGGACGAATAGGCGCGCCGGATAACGATTGGAATCGCCGAGTTGATGATCACGTCCGTTTTTGAGAACGCGGCACTACCATTGGTGACGTGAACGAAGCCGTGTTGAGCGCCGTGCGTGGGCGATGATGGATAGGCTGTATAAACAACCCTCCGCCGGCGATCCTCGACCTCGTTAATCATCGCCGCAACACCATCGAACTCCTCGAGCGAATTGCCCAACGATCTCGTAGCCGACTGATCAACCAAAACGGGATTTACAGTAGTGACTGCTTGTGTAATTTCGGCGACTGAAGTCAACGTCGCAAGCAGCAAACCAAGAAAGGAAAAACCTACGAAATGTTTTTTCACGACAGCTTGCTCCGGAGTTCACCCTAAGGTCAGATTCGACAACTGTGCGATTGGGCGCAAAGTAACTTGTCATTGCGATCGCGTGTTGTACTAATTCTATTGATACGTCCGTCTCTGGGTATCTTTACTAAAATTCCCGTATATAGTCAAACTTTCCCATGTGGGACAATTGAACCCATTATGAGCACTTCGTACAATTTGAATTACGCAGAGAGTTCGGCTGCCACGCGCAATGAACGAGAGATAAGACTCAGGGAGCGAATTCGAGATTGCTAGGTTCCTCTGTTTGAACTGTGTCTTTGACCGGGATGCTTACCAAACCAAGAGCACCTTTTTGCGCGATTTCGCGCATCGGTAAGTCACCCTGAGTCCAGTTCACAGGTCGCTCTCGAGATATGTATCGAGTGCCCAAACGTCGAGCATGGCATGGAAGTGCGGCCCCGGCCCATCGGTAGCAGAGGATTTGCGATCCGCTGGTGTCCGCCAGAACCCGCGTACCGGAAGGCTAAACTACCGACCCGCTGCCACCGACCCAATGGAGTCCGTCGCACGGATTCTCGTTCGGATTGCACACAGGACTTCACGTGAAACTAAGTACTGTCGCATTGATCACGCCACTCATGATCACAGTGCGCTATGTAATGAGGATTGGCCTGGCCCTCGGCGTTCTACTTGAAAACCCTTTGGCTTTTCTGGCCTCGAGTACAGGCACATGGGCGCTCATGTTCATTGTGTTGTACAGGCATTCCAAAGAAGATTAGTGGCTTCATACAAGAGACAGCTGGGCTGGGATGACGAGCGCGGAGAGGTCCCAGCCGATACGCGGCCACAAACTGAGCGTATTCAAGCCAAAGATGACAGGAATCGAAAACCGTCATTTACTCTGCTGGCTCGGGTAACCGCAGTCGCAACTGCCGGCGTTTCGGTACATCTGTATTCCGGCGCACCTTCGGGGTTTTAAGGCTTCATGCCGATGGTCCTGGGTGGGGCAATCGGGTTCTTGGGTGCCCCGGCGGCAATATTCCCATGTCTTGTTGCCCTGGTTCGTGAAAAGAAGTATCTCTGGGTGAACCTGGTTACGATATTCATTAGCTCAGCAACCATGCTCTGGCTATACAATCAGAGTTACGTCTCTATTCCGACATCGAACGGCGTTGGATAAGTTAACAGAGGTCATTCGGGAACAATCGACCAATGTATGTAGCGATAAGGTGGCTTATCGTTTGTATCGATAATGCAACTTTTGGCTAGAACCTTAACTAGTTCGTCGATCCTGGCGCCCTACTCCACCTGGGCGGCAAGAATCGGCCAAGACTTACCGCTCGATCTCCCTGGTCGACTCCTGGAACTTGCCGCTCACGAATGGCCGCTTTGTGATGAATGGCGAGGTCTGCTTCACCCTCATTACCAGCCGCTCAAACGGCCGCTTTCGGGGTATCATGGGGGTCTGCAAATGACCCTAAGCGGACTATCTGAGCACATTACTGTCAGAGCAGCCAATGAGCCACTGATGCCTGTAGTACGACCAAATTCACAGAGCCTTGCACTGCTCTCAATTGCGCTTTCCATTGTGTCTGCTGCGCTTTCACTATTCTTCTATTTTGGTACCAGTAAACCTTTCATCATTCTTACAAGCGCGGCGCCGACCAGCATTTTCGCTGGGCTTATCGCAACGGCAACTATTGCCTTCGAATCGCTTCGATTACGTGCTGTCTCAGCAACCAGCTTGGGAGCCTTTGCTCTAGCAGTAGCCACGTATACGTTCGCCAACTACGTTATTCGCGATTACGCCAGTGACTACTCAATATTGCAGTAGTTTCGTACAAACTTGACGTCCGCTCTTGGCCGGAAGCGGAAGTTCTCCTGCTTCGCGATATAATTTCCGCTGTTGACCCAAAGCGGACATTCACTTGTTTGGAATTGCATAGGATCAAGTTTCGTGAGGACGCCTAGTAAATCCAGCTGGGGAGTCATCGAAAAGAACAACCTTGATGCTGAGTGCGCGTTTAGACAATTCGCAGGTAAATCGCTAAAAGAAGCTGAAAAAATGTTTCGAGATAATGCGTTGCATTATCAAGAAGATTTACTCGCTATGCCGTCAATTGCGTTCGATTACTACGCTCCAATCTTTGCAGATTATGTCCTCTCGAATAATGCCAAAGGTGATTCAGATGGCGCCTCATCTTTCTTGCATATGGTAATTGAACTGTTACAGGCAAATCGATCTCTTGCGAACGAAAAGACTGAGAAGACACGCATAAACGCTGCGAAAAATGTCGCAACACGACAGGCTTTTTATGATGCAGATACTGATATTTATGGAGAGTTTTCTGAACTGTACGACCAGATCATTGAACTTGCGGCTCGCACCTAACAAACAAAACAGAAATCGCTTCGTAGCACCTTTTTGCGTTGATGTCCGTTCATGGCGAGACATGGCGACCAGAAAGGTCTACTTTTAGCCGCCCCGCTGATTGCTTCTGGCCGGAAGCCGCCCCTGGCCTGCTAAACTAGCGACTGACTGCTACTGACCCAAAGCGGCCACCGGGATTGAGGTGCTTGCAATGAGTCCTGGGCTAGCGACGACTGTATGGGCTGTTAGGAGAATGGCATGAATTATCACTTGGCCCAATTGAACATCGCTCGCTTCATGAAGCCTGCTGAGCATCCTGACAACGCAGATTTCGTCAACAGTTTGGATCGGGTCAATGCGATCGCCGAATCGCAGCCGGGGTTCGTCTGGCGGTTGACCGGTGATGGAAATGATGCGTTGGATATCCAAGCATTTGATGACCCGAATATCGCTGTAAACATGTCCGTGTGGACGAGCACGGAATCGCTTGCTGATTTTGTTTATCGAAATAAGGAGCATCTGGCCATAATGCGGCGACGGCGTGAATGGTTCGAGAAAACGAAGTTCCACTTGGTTCTTTGGTGGGTGGAAGCCGGCCACATCCCGTCATTGGTTGAGGCGAAAGAAAGGTTGAATTCGCTTATAACCAAAGGCCCCTGTGAAAAAGCCTTTACGTTTCGGAGACCTTACCCGCAACCGAGCGGTCCAGAGATTCGCCCCATTATCGATGAGTGCGCGTAGATTCAGAACGACTGCTTCTGGCCGTTAGCAGCCCCTGGCTGATTCTCGGTTACAATGGCTGGTACTGACGAACAGCAGCCGCTCATAGTCTGTAATCTTGCCCCATGAGTAAGCTAGGATTCTTTCTCCTGTTCGCCGTGGCTCACGCCCTGGCTGCCGAGTATCCGATTGGATTCGGCGACGAATGTCCTTCAAAGGGAACACTGGACGCAGTCGGCGACACCGACGAATGGGCGGACTCCTGTTTTAGCCGCACGACGGGTAGAAGATCGGCCAAGGATCATGGCGAGTCGGATCGTCTATTTCGGGACATGGATCTGGACGGTACTGAAGAACTGCTTGAGGTAAGAGGTTCTGGCAACAGCAGCAAAACCATCTATGTCTTGCGAAGCACTACCGAAGGATTCATATATCTCGGCGCTTTGCAGGCCCATCCTAACTTTCAAATTGATCGCGCTGCTGATGGCAGCATCGAGTACATATACTTTCACGGTTTCGGGCTCAACGAGGGATTACTCAAGAAGATTCGTTATGTCGACGATGAGTTCATCACAGTTTCCGAGAAACCAGTGTCTTGGTGACCGTTGTTTCCGCGGAAATCATCGGCCGCAAGCCAGAGCAGCCACGGACGTCATGCGCAGAATCGGGGCACCCATGCGTTGGATTGCGACGATTCTGGCGATGATTAGCACCGCAAGCGTTGCGCAAGAGGCTCCCGTGGATTGGCGGATAGATCCCGGCCAACGAGTTGGTCCAATCAATCCTTCGACATCTGAAGTCGACCTTCGGGCGCTTTTCGGCGATGCGGCAATCAGCAATGCAGACGTTGACCTTGGCGAAGGGTTTGTCACTCCCGGAACGGTTGTATATCAGAACGATCCGGAGAGGCGGATCGAAATCATATGGAGAGATAGCCAACGCATTTCACCCAAGGAAGTACGGCTCACTGGAAAAGCTTCAAAGTGGGCTACGGACGATGGCGTGTCTTTGGGTACCACACTAAAAGAAGTCGAAATCCTGAACGGTTATCCGTTTCGTCTGGCCGGCTTCGACTTCGACTATGGAGGTACTGTCGTAGATTGTGGAAAGGGACGCTTGACCTACCTTGGCTGCCGCACTTTTAGTCGCAAGTGGACCGTACGATTTGCGTCTGATCAACGACCACCGTCTCCGGAATATCGTCAGGTGATCGGCGACCACGTGTTCTCGTCCGGCCATCCGGCGATGCAGGCCGTTAATCCAACGGTTTATCAGCTTATTGTTGCGATTGACCGGGAATGAATGGCTGGTTCTAGCGGTAAACAGCCCCTGGGCTGCTAAACTACTGAGAGGCTGCTGTTGACCCGAAGCAGTCGCTGTGTGTTTGCCAGCGAGTTGTGGCCAACTTTTGGGAAATCGAGCGGATGTCAGAAAAACTCAAGATGCGCCGAGTTTGGGATGTCAATGCTTCAGGAGTTGAGTCCATTGTTGCAAAGTCTGACGAATATCTGAGTGCGCTGTATCCTGCAGAGAGCAATCATGCTGAGCCTCTGGATGCTTTGGTTGGCGTGGATTCGGCGTTTTTTGCCGGATACGTTGACGAGGAACTGGTTGCATGCGGCGCAGTAAAGTTCGTTGAAGACGACATCACGTACGGCGAGATTAAGAGAGTGTTCGTAGACGAACGTCAGCGGGGAAAACGCCTGGCGACCGCTGTAATGAGACATCTCGAACAATATCTATTTGACAGCGGAATCAGAGTTATTCGACTAGAGGCAGGTCCGATGCAGCCAGAAGCTCTCCGGCTGTATCACAAGCTCGGCTACTCCGAACGCGGCCCTTTTGGTGCATACAGACTCGACCCGCTCAGCGTGTTCATGGAGAAGAGTCTGTCTGATTGAACGGCTGCTTGTGGCCGGAAGCAGCCGCTGGCCTGGTCTGAGGTAGAATGACTCCTTCTGACCCAGAGAAGACGGCCAGCACGACCGGCTCGAATGTCCGCTTTCTAGTGGTCGGGCAGAACAACAACTTCCCAATCGGAGTCGCTGAGTTGGCCTCATCAATAACCGCCTGATTTCAGTGGTCCTGTGACCACCGATTTCAGCGAGTTACTTCATCCAAAAGGCGACCCGCTGAGTCAAATGGGCATTCTCAGTGCGCTCAGATTTACGCCCAGGACTCGCGGTGGATTTGCCACAAACTCTTGCCCAAAGGCAGTGCGTACGGTCGTCGCTCCAGGACACTCCGCGGCCAGATGTCGCTCCCCGGTCACCATGGCTGGGCACAACAAGTACGCAACACCCGGTGTTCACATAGCCCCGCGACCGTGACAGGCAATTCGAATTGGTCCGAGCAGAATCGTTTTGCGGGTCTATACTTTGTGATATAAGTGCCTCGAACAAGGTCATTATTTCCAGATTGATTCACAACTGCCTCTGACGATCTAACTTTTAGCAAGCTCAATAATGCGGTCAGGAGCTGGTGTGTGTTTGCTGTGATGGGGGGCAGGAAATGAAAAACGCGAGTCGGGATCGATCCGTCACGATCCATGTTGAGCTAAGAAAACTTCGTCTTTTCATCGCGGCGCTGTTTCTAGTAACGGCGCTCGCCGCGCTTTTCCTGTCCGATCTGGCGCGCGCCGACGAAGACGACGGCAACTGGAGATTCTTCGGCCGCGACCTGACCAACGCGCATTACGCCCGAGGTGAAACCGCGATTTCGCCGGAAACGGTTGGTCAGTTGCAGGTCAAGTGGGTCTACCAGACGACTCCTGACGTGTCTGTGAATCCGTTGTTCCCATTGACCGTCGGCGACGTGACCGTACCGCCGGCCGTTGTCGACGGGGTGCTTTACTTCCCCGACTGGGCGGGCAACCTGCACGCTGTCAATGCCGAGACTGGCGAACCGGTTTGGAAGAAGTTCTTTCCGGTCGACTATTCGAAACCGGGCAAGTTCATGTTCTTTTCCCGAAATACACCAGCGGTGAAGGGTAATACGCTGGTCGTCGGTAGTCAGAAACACATCCTCATCCCGACGTGCCCGGCTGGCGCGCCGGCCTGCATCCCGAACGACGGTGCGGTTGTGGCGGGGATCAATCGGCACAATGGCGAGCTTCAGTGGAGTACGCTAGTGGACTTACACCCGGCCGCGAAGATTACGGGCTCACCGGTCATCGTTGGCAACACAGTGGTCGTAGGCGTGTCGAGCTGGGAAGAAGATTTGGCGATCAACTCTTCGGCTGCTCAGTTCGGCGGCAGTCCGAACGATCCCTATCCCTGCTGCTCCTTCCGCGGTAGCGTCGTGGCCCTGGACCTGAGAGACGGCAGTGTTCTCTGGCAGACGTATACCACACCCGGTAGCAACGTCCCGGACGGCATCTTGCAGCCGGGTGATGTCGGATTCGTTGGCGTTGCGATCTATAGTGGCAGCCCGTCCGTCGACCTGGCCCGCCGTCAGGTTTATGTCAGCACCGCCAATAACTACATCGTGCCGGAGAAAGCGCGGCAATGCGAACGACACCGGCGTGATCCGGGCAATCAGCCGCCCCCTGACCTGCCCGATGGGATCGACTGTGAGAATCTGAATGATGCCGTCGGCAACCACGTTGACGCAGTAATGGCGCTCGATCTGGACAACGGGGCAATCAACTGGGTCTTCCGCGCCAGGGAATACGACGCCTGGGTGCATTCCTGTGCGGCTCCCGATTTCACGCTGATCTTCTTTCCGCCGATCCTCGGCACCGCGCCTACGGTTCCGGCCGGCAACTTCGCAAGCTGCTCCGACGTTTCCGCGCCCGACTACGGGTTCGGGCAGGCGCCGATGGCGTTGAAAAAGGTGAAAATGGCCAACGGGAAGCCAAGAGATCTTCTGGCGGTCGGAGAGAAGAGTGGCATGTTCTATACGCTCGACCCGGATAACGGTCAGCTTATCTGGTCGACTCGTGTCGGTCCTGGCGGAGTTCTCGGTGGTATGCAGTGGGGCTCGGCGAGCGATGGCGTGACTATCTACACTGCGAGTTCGAACAGCAACAACTCCAGCCGAGACCGCAATCTGCCGTTCTATTCGAATCCGCTGAACCCGATATATCCAGGCTTTCCGGGCTTCCTCAATGCGGAAACCGAGTTCAGCGGTCCCGGCTTCGGGCTCGACCAGAACGGCGAACCTTGGACCCTCGTAAATCCGCCAGCAGAGGCAGTGTCGAACGCGGACGGGATCAGTACCTGGGTCGACGCGACCGGCAACCTCAGAACGATAACCGGGTTCTGGAGCGCGCTAGATGCGGCCACCGGCGAGATACTGTGGCAACGCCCCCTGCCAACCGACGGTCGACCGCCCGTCGACGAAATACCTGAGCCCGATCAGACCGGCGGCCTCCTGCACGGCTCGGTAACGCTGGCGAACGGTGTGTTATTTGGCGGTGCCTTTGATGGCGAAGGATCGATGTTTGCACTGGACGCTAGCGACGGCAGCATTCTGTTCGAATTCAATTCGCAGTTTGCAGGCGCCGCTGGCGGCGCCGTCGAATCATCGCCTGCGATCGTGGACGGTGTCGTGTACTGGGGCGCTGGCGCGAGTCGCGGCGGCACGGTTTCCATCGATTTCCTGCAGGCGGTTACGGGAATCCCGTTCACCATAGGCGGTATGGAGATTCGCAACAATAGTGTGTATGCGTTCGAGATCGTCGACGAAGACTGAAGCCGGCACTGCCTGGCGTTCGACGGCATTGCCAGGCGCCGGCACTTCCGTCGGGTTGATCGAGTCGGAAGCGCCGGCTATAACTGGGTAAAAACCGTAGGTTAGCTACCGCCATTCTGGACAATCCGGAATTAACTCTTATCCAATCGCCTCAGAATCGCTTAGAATCGAATTACTCTCACTTTTATGCTCAGCTTAGCCCGAGTGAGGCGTAACTCCCTGAGAGGCGGGTGTAGTTCAATGGTAGAACCTCAGCTTCCCAAGCTGACGACACACCTCGTCGACTGAAAGCAGACACTCGACATGTCAAATCCAGCGACTCCTTCTGGCCGCAAGCAGACCCTCGCGACTTCCCAAAAGCAGACACTCGAGCGGCCGCTCTCGGAAAAAGCAGACACTAAGCCTGGGTGGCAACAAAGGGGCAGAACTGGCCGCTCGCCCTCCTCAACTGACCCCGGTCTTAACTTCGGGCCATTAGTTAAGCATTATGCTTAGAAGACTCGGAGGTTCTTCTTCCTCAACCGGTAATGAGAAAGGCCATTACCACTAGAATCGATAATCGCTACTAACGATAGTAGTGAGAAGCGCCTTTATTGATACAGTCAATTGAAAGAACGAAAAGAAATCGAAAGCCCTTTGGCTATCGGCCGACACAAACGACTGCCACCAGAATCACCAATGATCTCAACGCGGACGAGACAGTAGGCGGGTCAGGCAGAGCGACTATCGGTTTCGGCGTCTTGGCGCCGCGTCACGCGCGCTGCCGCTCCCAGTAAACGACCTTTGCCGTCGATCGATCAATTTCGATCGTGCAGTGATAACCGGGCAGGCACACGAATACACTGCAAATCGCCTTTCCAGTGTAGGGCGTCAGCGCTTTCCTTCGATCGTGTAGTCGTCTGTTCCATTTGTTTGAAGACGGACAAAGCGTGCCTACTCCAGATCAAGCCTACCCTGAATAGACTTCTTCTTGTGGCATGGCCCTCCGTAGTCCCGCTTCAATCGTTCTCGTGGCCTGCCGAATCTCCAGTTCCGCTGGCCCGAATGTCGTGGAATGGCACTCTTGCACCACCTATGTCGTCAATTGGATCCTGCCTACTAAACCCGATTTCCTGGTGCGATTCATCTTTCCTGAATCTTCCTGGTGCTCCTACATCCAGGAAGCTGTAAGCAAACTAGAATCTCCCGACCTACTCGTCTATCAATAGCGGTCTGTGAATATCAGATTGCACGACCTGCAGCGCCGCAATCGCGTGTGCCGTTGAAAAGACCCGCCGCTTATCCGCATACCGTCGTCCACCAGTATCCGAATCAGGAGAATGAACCTTGGAATCCGTCACTCGCAGACAACGCGCACATGGCCACGACCCATCGTCGAGCTGCAGGCTGAGCAGGTGATCGAGCTTGGCGGCTACAAGGCCTCTATTCGCACCGACTGATAGTGCCGCCGTTAGCGCCATGGGAAGATCTGGGGCCTCATGAGACAGGTCTAAGGGGTCTGTAATTGCGGATGTGAAACGTTCGTCAAGCAGAGACGCCCGTGCAAGAGCCCAAAGACCGTACTGTTGCCCGTTCCACCAATAGCTCGGCACACTGGCATTGGCAGTTTGGGAATGTATCCAATCAACGAGCAATGACCTTCTGCTTGGAGCAAGGTTGTACCTGCGAAGCCACTCGCAGACAACAATTGAGACGTCCAGATGCGGTTGTTGCCAACCGTGCTCAGCCGAACCGCCAGGTCCCAACGGCGCGTACGTAGGAAAACCGCCCTCAGCGTGCTGGGAAGCGAGAATCCATTCATATACGAACGTCGGTACAGACCGCTCCTGGTTCAGCAAAACCATGTGCGCCTGTACCGAACTATCAATGTCTACACCTACTCGCCTGTTATAGCCCCAGCCACCGTCGTCGGGGCCGCAGTGCTCAAGGAAGTCAGCTGCCCGTTCGCGAAAAGCATCAAGATACGGGACGTGCTCTGTTACCAGGGATACATGCGCGGTGAGCCACGATGTCGATGCGCCAGGGACAAGCAAGAAACCGCGTACGCTGCCATCCATCGACTGTTGGTTCAAGAGATAAGACGACCCCCTTTCGATAGCATCGGGAATCCGTTGTTCGAGAGTCTGTGATCGATCCCAGAGCGGCGCCCTGGGTGGGTGACGAGCGAGGAACCATTTTTGCGAGGCGCTGTCTTTGGCGTAGCCGCCAATCAATCGAAGCTGTCGTTTAAGGCGTCGCACACTAGGAAACAAGCTGGCGCAAGAAAAGGACCAGCTTATCCTCTACAATAGAGCCGAGCTTTCGCGCCTCGGCCAGCGTCTCCGACATCGATGAAACCAGGGAGTCGCTCAAGGAACTGTGGTACCTGCTACCACGGAGTATCAGCCAGAGACCGGCGCATGCATGCTGAGAACTCGCGAGGACGCCAACAGGGCGACGGTGTGACAGATAAGAATTCGGGGCACGCGCCAGAAAATCATCTGAAATATCTTGCCAGTCATCGAATCTCTGCAAGAAGATCGCCAGCTTCTCAAACATCGCCAGTCGCCTGCGGCATCCTGATACGGCTCCTAGGTGACCAATAAACTCAACGGGAAGGCGTTTCGCCGCAAACGGATCGTCTATGTTACCGAGTTCGCTGTGATACATACGAGTAAGCAGATTCGATAGTTCATTGAGCTGAATGGGATCGGAATCGCAGCGCTCACGAACGCCGCGAAGTGCGACATCGAATAGTCGGACTACCGCACGGGTGCCAGAGTCCGCGACAGCGTCCCAATGGCAAAGCAGCTCGGAGCCGACAAGCCGAGCGCTCAATCTGTCGGGCGAAAGAGCGACCGAGACTTCTGCAACTCGAGGGTCCTGGTCATCGACAAAACTGTCGAACAATGCAACACCGAGGTTGAACAGTGCAGACTCTTGCATCACGCTCTCTCGAAGCGCGTAGTCTGTTGGTGTAGCCAGGTCGCCCAGCGAAGCACCCCACCCCGCGACCTCGAGCAATCTAGATCGCCCTCCTCTGGAATCGATAGCGAGACAGAGTGAGTCGAGCCATTGGTCATCGATTAGGCAATTGAGCGCAGCGTGATCAAGACCCAGCTCTCGAGGGCAAGAAGGTTGCTCCCTACCCAACTCGAGAGCTAGCGATTCAAGAATGCGAAGTCGCCCTGCGCCGACGGAGCCGAAGCGCCTTCTCAACCAGTAGGGGGCAGTCACCAAATACTGGAGTCACCGAAAGCGCTCGAAGCCGATACTTCGCCGGTCAGAGTCTCGCGTTCAATGCGAACACTCACCGAACTATCGACCGAATCGATCTCAAGAATCGCTCCGCCGCCGACATCGTCGATACCATCCGGCGGAATGGTTACGGTAATGCCGACCGCCCACTCTTTGAGTTCGCAGTAGCTGGCCTCATTACACGTTTTCTCACGGGTGGCAACCCCCGGTCCGGAACCGCTGTACCTGTTACGAATGAAGATCGAGTCTGCCGCACGCTTAACCCAGTCGGTAGAGGTGTTACCCCAGACATTCTTCGTTTCCTCCCGGTGATAGACGGTCACTTGGCATCCGATGCTCTTGTAGAAGAGAAAGTTGTTCTTCCAGGCTTCTACTTCGGCTTTCCAGTTTCCATCTCGCGTAAATAAAGTGGTTTCGCTTGGCATAAGTATCCCCTTATCTTTGTTCCCATATTTGTTGAGGGAAATTATTCTTGATGTCTAAGGCCAATTTTCAATTCGAAATCCCGAACCTCTTTGGGTTTGCTGATTCTGGCTCCTGTGCCAGGAACATCTGGGTGCCGCGCAGGTGGCACGGTCGACAACACTTTTAGCACATCATGACGCTTGCATCCCGATAGCATTGGCAGGACAGTCAACGCACGACTCGCATCAACCGCCAGGCGGCGTCGAGAAGAGTGCTTCTTAAGCAAAAGAAAGAAATCCCGCGCTGCTGCAAGCGTTTCCTCCGAAAACTCGATGTCTGGATTGCGGGAGAATTCATTTACGAATGCGGACAGAACCAGCGCAGGCTCTCTAAGCTCTGTGTGACGAAGCACGGTACCGACAACAGCAGGCAAATCGCGCTGAGCCAGCTTCCACCAGCGATCCAGACCCTCATACTCTCTATAGGGGCCGTCTCGGAATTCGCGAAGCGCCGTGAGGTCGAGAACGCGGCCAAGCTTGTTGATTTGAAGGCGCTCTTGCACAAGCTCCTTGTCCGAAAGCTTCGGCTTGCAAAGGTCCTTCGGACTATCGGGATCGATGACGCGTCGCTTGGAAATTGAGCGTTCAATCGACATGGTTCGCGAACTATAGAGAGACCCCAGTAATGCGTCTACAGCTTCCGCGGGGCACATTACCGTCGATGTAACGTGGCCGAAAAGCTCCCAGTCGCCCTCGTTACGCCAGCGCCTGTTGAAATTAGTCGTGCCGCCGCTCTCGAGATCGCTATAACTGAACAGGAATACGTCCGTGCCGATAGAGTCGTCGGGGTTGATCCAGCTCCATAAATTCTCAAACCAATTCTGCTGGTCCTGGATCGCGCCGGAAACAGCAGACTCAATGCTCGAAGTGAAGCCATTTATCTCCTCGTCAGTTACGTCCTGGTTGGTGAGGCTCCGAGTCGAGACGATCTGATTGAGTGCATTTCGAACGGCGTCATTGAGTGCCCGGTGGCCCGCCTCCGCGCCGTCGTTGGTCACGTTGTCCTCTTCCATGAGAACGGCGACGACGCCTATTACGCCACCCAAAGGGTCCGCCAACTGATCCCACGGCGGGGATAACGGTATGGGTTCAAGGATAGTGTCGAAATGGCCAATAGCTGCCGGTATGACGACATTGTCGCCTTCGTCTACATCCGTATTGTTAAGGTTGCCGTGACTGCCCGGGGTAGTCTGAATCGTGGCGTTGCCGCTCAGGGTCAGATCGTCAGCAACGATGATGGTGCTGCCGTCGATTTTGAAGAAAACGGTCCAAAGGTAAGGCTCGGCATCGCCCCATCCGTCTCCCTCGTCATGACAGAAGACTCGGTCAAGTTCGAGATTAATGTGAAGTCTGTCGGTCACTTTCGCTCTCCTCTAAACGCACTGCTGTGAACGGTCGAAACCGCGGGATTGCTGAACCCGCTCCGGCTGAACAGCCACGAGTGCTTGAGAGCAAAGACGAAAAACTGCTAGCAACGCTGGCGCGATCCTCACTCACCGTTCGACCAAAGCGGACGGAACGAGATGCACCACATCATTGAACAGGCGATTGGGCCTTGGTCGAGACGCAGGTGATCCCTGTGTAAAGCCGTCCGACAACTGGCAAGGCGCTCATATTTTCTTATTTGGTGCGCGATGCCCAATAGTGGTCAGTATAGTTCGTGGCACTCAAAATTGCGAGAATCCGACCATACGAGTGAAAGAGAGGAAGACAGAAGTTGGCCCCCACTCCGAGCGAAATGGTCGATAAACGACGATTTAGAGGCCCGCGGTCTTCGAGGTCATGCCTCCGTCTGAACTCGTCAATGACTACCGCGAGGCCATCTCCTCTTCGCTGGTTTCAGCTTGGTACACACACTCGTAGAGCGGCAGGTTCCGGGAAAAGGAGTCTCTCAGCCTGGGTGGGATGTAGCCGGTTAGTACTTGTCCCTCGCCCTACCCCGCAACGCCAATCCCAACTTTGTACCAATAGTTAAGACTGTGCAGTCGGCATTAAATTAGATTGTCAGCTGCTAGCACATGCTAGCTTCCAGATTACTGGCGATAACGCCGCCTGGCGGCCAGCGACTTCGATTTGCTCAACAGCAGGCGCTCGAAGAAAGACAGTTCGGCTTTCTATAATCGGGTTCACCGACTTGAGTAACACCGGCCAAATGACGAAAGGATGGCAACCACGTCTCTTGCCAAGTCGTATTAGAATAGGTATTCTAAAACTATGCCCCGTCCTGCTCGTTACGATAACGATCAAATCGTCGCTGCCGCTGCCGCGGTCGCTGCCAAACACGGACCCAGCCGTGCGACGATTGCTCGAATTGCTGGTGCACTGAGCGCGCCAACGGGATCTATCTACCATCGCTTCACCTCGCGGGATGTGCTCCTCGGCGAAGTGTGGCTGAGAACGGTCGAGAAGTTCCAAGGCGACTTCGCGGCGCATCTGAAAGCACCTGATGCCAAGGTGGCTGGGCTGAACGCCGCGCGCTCGCTAACAGGCTGGGTTCGGAAGCACCCGCAAGAAGCACGAATACTGACGTTGTATCGTAGCGAAGACTTCTTTGCAGGCACCTGGCCAAAGGAGATGTCTAAGCGGGCATTGAAACTGCGAGCGGAAATGTCGGGTGCGCTGAGAAGCTTTTGTCGCAGGCTATTAGGTAAAACAGATCGCGCATCAATGAGCGCCGTGACTTTCGCGTTGGTGGAAGCGCCGTACGCTGCGGTCGGAAAATACGTCAAGGCGGGTGAACCGCCACCGCCTATCGCGAATGACTTAATTGAAGCCACTTACCACGCGGTCCTGGCCGTGGCCGGTGTTCGATGGTAACTCCGACCGTCGCCGTGCTGGGTGCTTGGGCGCTGTTCGGCGGAACACACCTGTTGTTGAGCTGGCCACCTATCCGGCGGCGGCTTACTAACCGACTCGGTGACACATCGTTCATCGCACTGTATGCCGGTGTTGCCACCGCAAGCCTGGTGCTGCTGGCAGTGGTTATCGCTCACGAAGGCGGGCACGGACCGAGTGGATTAAATCTGGCCGCGGTACCGGCCGCAAAGTGGGGCCTCGGTGCGGTTGCCTTCGCAGGTACCGCACTTACGATGGCCGGTCTCGCCGGTTATCCGAAATCTGCGATAGCTGTTCTTGCGCGACGAATGCGTGCTTCTCACGACGCCAGGCACCAGCCGCTAACCGGGCCAACTCCCATTGAACGCGTGACACGACACCCGTTTTTTATTGGACTCGCGTTGGTGATGGCAGCACATGCGCTGCTGGCGAAGACGTTACCCATGACGATTTTTTTTGGCGGTTTTACAATCCTGACTCTGGTAGGCATATCGATGCAAGACCGTAAATTGCGCCAGCGCCATGGGTCAGTGTATGGCGATTTCGAAAACGCCACTTCCGTCGTTCCGTTCGCCCGCACGAAATCGCAAAGCAGTCCTTCCTCGGCACGGCCAGTGCGTGTTGTGGCTACCGCAATTCTGGGTGCCGCCCTGGTCGGAGCCTTACACCCTTTGTGGCAACTTGGTCACGGCGCGTGGTTTGCGGTGGCTATCGCACTCGGAGGTCTGTTTGCAACCGCAAAACAGGTGTGGCGCGCACGCGCCCGGTGATTCGGTTGCGGTTTCTGCGCGCCCTTCTGGTTCTTTTTAGCGGCAAGGCGTCGTTACTGCCAGACTAGTAACGAGAACGGCCTTTGTTGATACAAGAAACTAATTGCCTTGTCGCGCCAATCCCAACGTATGCCGAGAACTTCGCCGCTGACTCCTGTCAAGAGCTCAGTGCCCTCTTCCTCCTTGAACGACTGCGGGAGGTCCTGTCAGCTCCGATCGAAATAAGTCTCAATTTGTGCGATCCGTCGTATTTCATAGTCCCCGGCGCGTCCATACTGGCACCATCAGGAAAGGTCTTCTAATCCTGCATCAGGGACAGGCATGGGCACTTCGATTCTTGAAACAGCGATGGTTGCGGTCGGAGGCGGCATACTGGGCGTCGCTTGTGGGTGGCTGATTCAAGCCATTATCAGCAAACGCCGCATCGACCAGGCGTCCACCGTGGCCCAGGCAAATTTGGACCAAGTCATTACTCAAAGGGACCGGATCGCCAACAATTATTCTCGATCGCGAGCAAAAATCGAGTCTCTTCAAGCTACAAACGCTAAACGAAGCGCCGAACTTGAGTCTGTACTCAAGAAATCAAAGTTGCTGGCCAAGAATGTACTCATGCTTCGCACCGAACGTGAGAACACCAAAATCAAGCTTAGCACCTTACAAAATGCCCTGGGTTCATTAAGACAACAGACTACTGCGTTGCAATCGGAGTTCGAAAAAACCCAAGAGTTCTACAAGCGCGAACTGGCCAGGTCGTTTGAAAAACGCAAATTGCTCGAGAAGGAAGTCAAGGAAGCACGATCTGAGCAAGAGTCGTTTGCCAAACTTGTAGAATCGGCCACTCTGGAACACGGATCAGGCGAAAACATGATCGTCGCAGCTCAACTCAGATTAGGGCAGCTGCAAGTGCTAGAGCGAAACGTGAGTAAGCTAGAGGCTGAAAACATGGACCTTAATCGTGAAGTCGTACGAGTAAAGAAAGAATTCGAGGCGCGGGAACGCGATCTCTCAGAGTTGGAAGAACTCAGGATTCATAACGCGCAGTTGGTACGCTGTGTCGAAGCTCTGGAGCGAAGCCGTAAGGAGTATGAGACCGATGCAGAACGATATCGACAGCAGGCGGACCATTCCGAAAAACTATCCGATACACTGCGCCTTAAGCTGGACGACCTCGAGAAGAATTTCGCCGACATAGAAAAGCAACAAGACCAGGCGCTTAAAAACGCTCGCAAAGCAGCAGTCGTGCCAATATTAAGAAATCAGCGTTAATTCGCCGGTGTGTCGGAGGGCGCCGCCTTATACGACAAGGCATCAATTGGATCACTATGGCCTTCCCCCAACTTTGGGCCACAAGTTAGGCCCAGGACCGTCGGGATACGAGAATTTCGATTCGTGCGAATGTCGCAAGGAGAGCCATTATTCATTCTATGAAGAAGAGCCTTTATTGATACAGTCAAATGACAGAACGAAGTAAAATCGAAAGCCCTTTGGCTATCCGCCGACACCAAACGACTGCCGTCAGAATCACCAATCATTTCAACGTGGACGAGACAGTAGGCGGGACAGGCCGAGTGACCATCGGTTGCGGCGGCTTGGCGCCGCGTCACGCGCGCTGCCACTCCCAGTAAACGACCTTTGCCGTCGATCGATCAATTTCGATCGTGCAGTGATAACCGGGCAGGCACACGAATACACTGCAAATCGCCTTCCCAGTGTAGGGCGTCAGCGCTTTCCTTCGAGCGTGTAGTCGCTGTTGCCAATTGGCATCACTCGTGATCGGCGGTGGCTGGGTTGAGATGGCATCGATGAACGACTGACAAATTTCACGCTCTTCAATCCGGACACGGGGGGCTGAGAGCACTGCTGTCGGCAGATCCGACACGCGCTCCAGAATGCATCTGAGCTCATCGGGTAACTGAGTTTGCGCCGCAAGCCCGGGCTTTACGTCAACCTGGCGTGCCTCGCTTGACTCGGTCCGGCAACTCACATCGACCTCATCCAAATGCGCGAAGACGGGGTCAGTATCGTCGTACACCGTTATTCCTTTGCGAATGCCAACTGGCCGCAAGCTACCACTGATAGGGCGTTGGATGAGTGAATATGGGTCTTTTGGGAAAAATCGACCAGTGTATGTATCGATAAGGTGGCTTATCGCAAGTATCGGAAATGCCGCTTCTGATCATTCAATCTCGAGGATACGGGCCCTCTCCCACTAGCTACCGAGGGACGTCGGCGTCCAGTACTGACCCTTTCTCACCGCCCAGATTGAGTGTCCGGTTTTCCCGCTACCCGCCGCTCGGGCGCCAGCTTTTGGGACGTGATGACCGGCTGCAATCGGCCACAGGCACGCATCCCTGATCAGACCTAGACGCAGCAAGTTGGGGCTCTTACCTGCGCGCGGGCGAACTGCCCATCATTCATCGTATTTGCCGACCTTGTACTGAGGAAGTCCGTCAGCAAGCGTCAGCCACGGCACCCTTCGGCTACACCATACGTGATCTTCTGGCGACACCGAATCCACGTTGTCCAGACTGCACGCTGTCACGTCGATCGTGTCGGGTTCATTCGTGTGCTCATAAGTCAACTGGGTTCCGCACGTTCCACAAAACTGCCTAATCACATTAGGGCGTGATTCGTACCGGCATGGCGCTCCAGATACAATCCTGAAGCTAGACGGGTGAAACTCTAACCATGTCAAGAACGCCGCGCCACTCGACCGTCGGCAGTGTAGGCAGTGGCAGTTGGTGGTCCGGCGCGGATGGCCGTCAATCTCATAGCGAAGCGACCCGCACAAGCAGCCGCCTTGCATGCTCTGTCGTTGGTTTTGCTCGTTCAAGACAAGTCCCTCCAGTAGAAAACAGGGGGCCTAATTGTCGCCCATCAATCCGACAAGACACTAGCATCGCTCCACAAACGAATGACTGTCTTGAGTCAGAAGCAGTCGCTCAGCAGTTTATCAGCCGGGTGGCTGCTTACGGCCAATAGCGACAATACTGGGGCGACTTCTGGCCGAACTGGGCCATGTGAATCCAGTGTCATTGGTTTCGGCACACGGAGGCCGCGGTTACTTGCGCGATCTTGATTTCCAGGATTTCGACTTGTCGAAACTACCCGAGTTGTATGGATCGGTCCCGTCCGGTTCATCGACTTTCAGAGACGCTAAACGAGTCGTATCCCCCACGTGCGCGTAGTAACTGTCGTCATGTACCGAAAACGGCTCGGCTTCGTCGGCTTCATCATTTGCTCGGCGATCTTTCGCATGCCGGCGCTCCCTGCGATTCGCGTCTGTCGTTCCTGGTAAGCCTTGTTCCGATCTGCGACGCGCGCCGTCTCGACGATCTTCGTAATGCTGGTAGCGGCATTCACACTGATCGGGCCGATCGCATTGATCCAACGGTAGCAGCGGCGCTTCAGCAGAGAGATAACGCTTGCCCTGATTGTCTTGAGCCGCTTGACACGAACTATTTCCACATCGAATTGCCACCGCATGATGAGGCGAGATGCGGGGCTTTTCGGCTTTCTTCGCGAATAGTCGCGTGAGCCAACGGCGAGGTCTGACTGAAGTCATAGGATTAGGTCCCAACTTCGGCCCCCCTCACGGTACGCAGGTGGCGTCGCGTATTCTGTGATCGGTCTCACACAAGGCGAACTACGATCACGCCGGGTACTGCGACAGTAGGCAGTGGCTGAGCCTCACTCGACGGTTGCCGATCCGGTTCGGTATGTTGAGTGGCAACTTTTGGCCGACAATGGACGCCTGATCGTCACTGGGTTCGAAACTTGATTGCGGGTAACCAGTTTGTGCAATTAGAAAAAAGTTGTTAGCCAAGCATGTTTTTC
Source organism: Gammaproteobacteria bacterium (assembly GCA_029864095.1). Classification (GTDB taxonomy): domain Bacteria; phylum Pseudomonadota; class Gammaproteobacteria; order Steroidobacterales; family Woeseiaceae; genus UBA1847. The sequence continues at coordinate 33,839 of JAOTUB010000016.1, forward strand.
GTTACAAACAGTTAGCAATCCGCATCGGATGTCTGCTCTGACGAAAAGCAGACATTGGGCTTTGACAAGGAATACCGGCAGTTTCTGGCCGCAAGCAGCCATATGTGTCCTGCAAAGAAAAACCCCGCCGAAGCGGGGCTTGTCGTTTCTTTTGTCTGACGTTAACAAGGCACGCCGGGGTCCCTCTTTTATCCAACTAATCAGAGGTGGCCCCGGCGATCGACTTTAGCCACCTCAGGGTCCACTGGCTACACGCTGTCCAAGTCGCTATAGCACGCCTGAAAAGCACAAGTCTTGGTCAAAACCCTCGTAACCCGTCGACACGAATTCTGCCAATAGCAGTCCCTTTCGATCCTCCGCGGTTTCGTCAACAATATACAATGTCGAAATGGCATTCAGCCGCTGCTGGCCTTAAGCGAAACCCGGTGTTATCTGGCCCTCTTGTATCAGCAACAAGGGGGGAATGCTGTCGTTCAACTCATCGTCCGGGTCAGAATCAGGAAAAAAGGGAGATTCAGCACTAGCAATGTAACGGGTTGTCGCCCCCTTCGAATCTTGAACCCACTCCCCTGGAAATAGAAATCCCGGAAATGGGCCCAGGAACAGTGGGTCAATCCAGGTTCCATCCTCCAAGAATGTTCGCTTTATAGCGTATAGCGGACGACTTGAAGTCACACTTTCGGCGGCCAGGATCGGCTGTCAGCTCTCACCAATAGCGGTTAGTCGATCAGCGCAAAACCAGGTCAATCGAACGGCGGCTAACGGACACTAGCGGACACTACATATTGGCTATTGCCATTCGATTGGGCGCCCGTATGGATCGCCGAGCTTTTGCCTCTTCTTCACCTACTTTCGTCTAAGCGGAATCCATACAGCCGTCAAGATCAGGACGTCTCACCCGGTGGTGTTCTTGCACCTACAATCACCAGCCAGAGAATTATCGGCAGCTCTAAGATCTCAAGTGCCGTCATGATCGGCGACAATGCAGCCTTGTATTGCGGCAAGAGCACGAATGTGAAATTGCTCATCAAATAGGCGGAGGCTGCCAACCAGAGTGAAACACCAATAATCTTTGGTATGAAGCCAGATCGATATACGAGGATCCCCATCGGGATCAACCAGAGCCCCCAGAATATTTGGATGATCTGGGTTCCGTGACTCTGTAGACGGACAAACAGATACGCAGCACCGTCCAACTGCGCTGTGGCAAATGCGGATAAGAATTCGGGTTTACCCAGAATGATTAGAACGGCAAGCTGATTGAATGAATTGGCAAACGATGCGGCGACACCCAGCACGACGAATGCCACCATCAGCATCGCCTGCTTTTCACTGACGTGCTTCAGCAACCGGTACAGAGCCAGCGCTACGAGCAAATAGATCAAATTAGACAGGAGCCCAACATAGATGCCTGATCGATACAGCAGCTCCGAGGCCTCTATATTTTGGATGGTCGCTGCAGCATCTCCGGGCACTATGAGTGTCGAAGGAACATAAATAAGACTGAAAATGCCGGTTGGGACCAGCATCAGATACAGCAATCCCGCGATTCTTGCTTGTTTCTTCCTCGAGGTCATGTCCTGTCCCTGAGTTGTTGAGGTCCAAATCGTACACGACCGGCCGCTTTGTATCTGGACTCCTCCAGTCTAGCAAACCGTTACCGTTAATCAGAGTTCAGACGCGTTTGTATAGTCGGCCTTTGTTTGGAGACGCTCATTTCTATTGGCGAGTGCCACCGCGGCACGGTTCGGCCCCGCTCGTTCGATTGGATCCTTCAGCCAGCGATCTTTCAAGGATCGCGGCTGCTTCATTCTAGACACATACGCACGTGCACCCTGGATCAGTATCGATCGCAACCTGCGGTTGCCGACCTTCTTGCTGATGCCCACGATGTTGGTCTTGCCGGCACTGCTGTACTGCCGCGGCGTGAGGCCGAGATAGGCAGAGAACTCACCGCTCTTGGTAAAGGCCTTGCCAGAGCCCGTCACGGCGTACAGTGACAGCGCACCGATCGGACCGATGCCCTCGATCGCCGTGAGGCGTTTACAGACCGGATGCTGCTTTACCAGGCCATCGATCTCCTTGGTCATCGCCTTGCCTCGGCCTGACACGACCGAGATCTGAATGAGGTTCTTTGCAAGGTCGACGCCGACTCTAGTTGAATAGGTCATGTATGGACTCCCTTAGGGTTTTGGTCGACTTCCAACCTAGGCAACTTGGTTGGAGGAGTCCATACATAGGCTCATGAGCAGCCATTTGGGAGGATATCAAGCGAATGTCTGCTGTTGGGCGCATGGCGGAGACCCGACCACACGAAAATTACACTGTGTAATTTGATCATGCCTGTGTTGTATAAAGGCTTTGCCGAAACACCCTCTTTCCCATGACGCAAAAACTAGTGATTTTCTACAGTTTTTGGTGTCGATGAGTGAAATAACGAGCTGATAACAAACAAAAAAAGCAAAACCGAAGTTTCGCCCTTGTATACATCACACGCATATTGCGAAGGGCGCGACGTCGCCTGATGTTCTAATATGATGGGCGGTTGATGATGCTGCGAAGGGACCGATCATGATGAATCGCCCGTACTACGGCCGGTCTGCGGCCCTGCCAATTCTCAGCTGCCTCGTTGCGCTTTCGGCGTGTCACCACATGTCAGCCTGTATCGAGGGTGCGGCGTGCAGCACGGTCGATCCCTGCACGACCGGAACCACAGTGTGCGGTGCCGACGACCACAGCTACTGTCTGGCCTCGGCGGTCATGCCGAATTGCCCACCCGATCTTGTCGATTGCGTCGAGGGCGCCGAGTGCTCGACGGGCGACCCGTGCACGGTCGGCAAGGTTCGCTGTGATGCCGCCGGTAATGCGCATTGCGTCGCCTACGGCAGCCCGCCGCACTCGTGCCCGCCGCCCCGGCCGTCGCCGGGCTGTGTCGAGAACGCTGCGTGCAGCACCGGCAATCCCTGCACCACCGGTAGCATCGCCTGCGGGACCGACGGCAGGATCCACTGCCTCGTGTCCTCAGTCCTGCCCAACTGCCCTCCGTCACTGAGCGAATGCGTAGAGGGCGCAGAATGTCCAACGGGCGATCCCTGCACGCTGGGACGAATCCGCTGTGATGTAACCGGCGCCGCACACTGCATCGTGTATGGCTTCGCGCCCGGGTGCCCATCCGATTAATCGCAGCAAGCGGGTATGACTCGAAACGTGCCGGTTACGCGGGCGGTTTCGGGATACGGTGACGGGTCGCTAATGGCCCGCAGCGGACAATAAGTACGTCCCCCTATTGAGACCGGTGCCGGCCCGCACCATTCCAATCGCGGTGTGCAGGGTAACGTGCACCTCACCGCACTTAGGGACGCAAGACTGCCGGTCCTCGCTTCCTCCCGGAGGCCACGTACGACTCCCGGAAGGTGCCGAAAATCGCCGGGCCGGCAATCCGATACCCACAACCGAGACGGCCAGCAACTGCAATGTCGAGCTCGTGTCGTCTCCGACGCGACGATACTAATGAGTTTGGTCTGGATCTGACTGCATCATCAGCGGCCCGATAGGAGTAATTTTCGAAACAGCGCTATGGCCTTGTGTCTCCGAGTCGCGTCACTTCCGAGAGTGCGTCGGTCGTGACGTTGACCATGACACTGGTGCCGTAGTAGAAAAGTATCGAGTGGCCGGTGCCCTGCCCGGTTTGCACAGACCCCGCCAGGGTTGATACGACCTGCATATTGAGCACTGCCTGACTGACGCCACTGACATCGATGTTGGCGTTACCGATCGGTCGAATGCCGCCAAAATCCAGCAAACTGACGCCGGACACACTGGCCGTCAAATCGCCGATCTGGAGTCCTTCACCGCGCAGATGACTAACACCTCCGACATTCACCGTCATTTGCGTCTGATCGAAGTTTCTGATCGTGACGTCGGCTAGCGCCCCTGCAGCCACGTCGATTTGGTCAAGTACCGGCATCGTGACAACAGCGTCCATCAATAGGGTCTTGTCGTTGCCAAACGTGACCGTGTCGCCGTTCTGGGTCACTTGTATATCGTTGATAATGTCCGCGTTGCCCGTGGCCTCAACCGAAAAGTCCGGTCCCTGACTAACTGTGACCCGGGAGAGGCCGAACACCGAAATTTTCGTGAAATTCTCGAAGTCGAACGTTATCGTCGTCCTGTCGAAAACCGGACGACCGAACGTTAGCTCGGTGACCACGACTGCGTCGCCTCCGGTGCTGACTTCTCCGTCGATGGTGATTTCCGCGTTAGCGCCCAGATCACCTATAACGCCATTGACGAAGACCGTGCCGGCATTGGTCGTGATTCGAAAACCGTTCAGATCTAAGTCGGTCGCTGAGGCAAAACGCGTGACGACACCAGCAAGGTGAACGCGCGCTCCCGGTGTAGACGCCAAGTTGTTAATGCTACCGATTTCGTCCACGACCAATATGCCGTTGGTCAATGACCCGTTGACAAACACAAGCAGCCCGTCGGCTGGCACTCCGCCTGGGAGATCTATTAGCGTGGCACTGCCATAGTCAACGGTAAGGCGGTTAATAGAAAACAACATATTGTCCAATTCCAACCCTGAAACAGTCCCGATGAGCCGAACGTCTGTACTCGTCGTGTCGAGGTCGATTCGCGTCGCAATGATGTCGCCGGCATCATTCAGATGCCCGCTGATCTGGGTGGTTGCCCCAACCGAAAGGCCTGCAAAAGTATCGGGGTCGATACCCGGATCAAACACGGTTTCTGAATTGATCAAGACTGTTTGACCCATGACGAGCAGCCGGTCAATTGTCGCATCGATATTCTCAACCGGGCCAATAACTGTCGCGAAATAGTCAATCTGATCCGCTGTACCCGTCGCATTACTGAAATTCACGTCACCCTCGATCGCGACAATCTGTCCCAATTTCAGATCGGAGACGTTCGCCGGCTGTCCATTGATGTTGACGTTGCTAGCATCCGTGTCGTAGCGGATGCCATTGACGGTGGCGCTGTTTAGCTCCGTGATTGGGCCGAACGCGGAGAGTGCCGCGGTATCGTTATCGATGATATTGATCGCGGCCGATGAATTCGGACCCAGCGTTGCCCTCGAGACATTGCTCAAGGTCAACGTAAGCGACTCCAGACCTTCTGCTATGGCGTCATCAAGCGCACGGATAGAGATGGTCTGGTTACCGGACTGCTGATCGGCAAAGGTGATCGTCCCAGTGAATGCGCCACCGGCAGGCTCATAGTCCGAACCAGATACAGCGGTTCCGTCCGTGATAGCGTAATCCACGCTGGCAACACCTGAGCTACCGCCACTGCGGGTGACGGCGATATTCGCGACTTGGCCTTCGGAAACATCAAAGGATGTGCCTGACAATTGTATGGTTCCGGGCCGTGCGGGAGCGTTACCGTTTCCACCTCCATTGCCGCAGGCACTGAGCATGGCGGTGAAGAATAAAATCAGGCAGGGCATGGTTTTTTGTTGCGATGTCATGGTCGTCATCCCCTTGCGTACAACAAACCTAGTCTCGACAAGAAATTGTTTAGTTGCCTAGTCGGAAATTTACTCAATAGGTTTCGATCATTACGGATTGTTAATGGCTCGCAAGGCGCACAGAATGTTCAAAGGTGTTAGCTAATAGAACCTCCGTTAAGCGCTCATCGCGGACCTCTCACGCATGAAATGAGCCTTCAGGCTGCAATACTGAACGGCATGATCGATTGGCTCGGCGTGGCCGTCGCCGGGTTAGCGATCGGCTCGGAATTGCGCGTTCCGATTTTGCCAGAGCGGGTTGTCGAGGTAGCGGCGTACCCGGTGGGCTATAGGTCTTCCAGCGACGGCGTGCCGCCGCGCCAGCCCCACTCGACCTCACGCATAAACCACGTGTAGGCCTCGATGTCCTCCACACCCCAGTCTTGGAAACGGCGCAGCCCGTCGAACAACCGGCCCGCGGTCTCCGCTGAGGGCGCCGCGTTCAGCGCGGTCAGCGACGCGATGAATCCGTCAGGCTTGTCGTGCGCCTCCTCGAGGGCCCGGGTCAGCCATTTGTGGTACGGGTACAGCACGCGGTTGTGAGCGAGAATCAGCCGACCCGCGAAGAGCGCCAGTTGCGAAGCGGCGCGCAACACGGTGTAAGGGTTGTCATGCCGGGTGGCCTCACCCATCAGCCAGTTCTGGATGAACGCCATCGAGTAGAACGCCCTGATCCGCCGGTCGTGATCCTGCCCGGGGTAGACCGGGATTGTGGGCAGCAGGTCCTCGACCTCCCGCTGGTGGCAGAACGCGGTGAACGCGCCCTGGAACGCCGCGCGGGAGGGTTCATTCCCGAAGCCGGCGACGTCCCGCAGGTACGCCATGTCGATCACCTTGCCATCGACGAAGCCGCCGTCATAGTCACAGAGGTCACGGCGGTTGATGAACAGATCGTCCTCCGCATCGCGGCGAGCAAACTCACTGTCGGTCGCCACGATCATGAAGTCCACATCCGAATCGGGGCGTGCATAGCCCTTCGCGACCGAACCGCCAATGAGCAGCGCGACGAAACGGTGGTCGTCTGCATAAGCCTCCACGAGCCGGTCGATGGCTCGCTGGTGCTGGCCGGCGATATGTCTGGACGATGACATGATCTTCGTAGTTTAACGCATCCGCCTTCGAGGCGATTCGCATGCCTGTAACGCGTCGCTCGTGCCGCCCTGTGGGCAGCTATGCTTGGCATTTGCCAATCGCCTAGTGAGTCCTCAAAATCACAAGACCTGTCACATAGAAAAACCGAAGGAGACCGTCATGTGTCGTTGGCTTGCCTACTCAGGCGCACCCATTCTCCTCGACGAGGTGCTATTCAAGACGGACCATTCCCTTATCGACCAGAGCCTGCACGCATCCCACGTGTCCACCACGACAAATGGTGATGGATTCGGTATTGGCTGGTACGGCAACCGCGATGTGCCGGGCGTTTATAAGGACATTCGGCCCGCCTGGAACGACACAAACCTGCAGGCGTTGGCCGCGCAAATAGAATCTCCGATGTTCCTGGCACACGTTCGGGCAACGACCGGCTCTCCGGTGCAGAGAACCAATTGTCATCCGTTCAGTCATCAGAACTGGTTGTTCGTGCATAACGGCTTCATCAACGAGTACGACAAGCTACATCGCGATCTCGCTTTTGCGATATCCCCTGAATTATTCCCACTCATTCGCGGCACGACGGACTCCGAACTCATGTTTCTGCTCGCGCTGACCTTCGGTTTGGATGCCGATGTACATGCCGGCATATCACGTATGGCGGGATTGGTCGAACACACCGCCGAGCTGCACGGAGTAGAAAATGCGCTGCAGATGACCCTCGGAATCAGCGACGGCGAATCGCTTTACGCGGCCCGCTATTCGACGGTAGGCGAGTCGCGATCGCTGTTTCACAGTGCGAATCGGGATGCGGCCATGGAAATCGCCCCCGATGCGGGCCGATTTTCACGGGACGCACGCGCGATTGTCTCCGAGCCGCTCAGCGATCTCGAGGCCGAGTGGATTCCCGTGCCAGAGTCGAGCTTCATTACGATTACGAAGGGCGAGATTTCCTGCGAGCCATTCGCCCCAATCGCGCCGTAATTGTCACAACGATTGAAAACTACGTGACAATCCAGCGCTTGGTGAACCGACGAAAACGGGCATCGAAACCGGAGATCGACATGAACCAGGATTTGACGCTCCGCTGGCTCAAGTTCAGCTCAGTGTTCACCATTTATTCGGAATTCTAATAGCTGCAAATGTGTCGTTCCTGCTGATTTTTTGGGTACCGCTTTGGCGATATCGGTAACACGGCTACCAAAATCAGGTAGCCGCAAGTTGAGGCCAAAGTGGGCACACACCGGCCTCTCGGGCACCTGGTCTTCGGCTTTGACAAACAGCTGGCAAAAAATTTTGCATAAATCTTGGCGCCCTCCTCCGTCCTAGGTTTCCAGTGTCGGCCAATGCTTGCCACTCGACCTACCGCGATGATTCCAAAACTTGCCGCTCACGAATGGCAGCTTTTGGGAAACGGCGACAGGCCGCTATGCGCTACAAGCAGCCGTTCAATGGCTAAGATTGACCGAATTGAAAGGGGCCGAAAGAGACTCGCAGCAGCCATTCTAAGTACATCCCAGAATTGACAGGTTCCGCAGCTTTCCATGATTGTGGCATCGACAAAGGGCAAACCTGACCAAAGTCAGGGACGCAAAGCCACGGGTCCTCGCTTCCTCCGAGAAGCCATGGATGACTCCCGAAGGACCCAGGATTGCCGGGCTGCCGAAGCGCAGAATGTTAATCGGGTGGCTCATCATGAATACGAAACCAGGGCTCGCCAGCAGCAGACTCGGCATTGCAAAATTCACGGCGGCAATCGCAACTGGCGCGCTGTTTATTGCCACTGCGACTGCCGAAGTCGTCAATTCCACAGGCAACGCCAGCGATAACGATCTGAATGACGATTTTTGCAATACCGGTTCGACGAATGCGATCGGCGCTGCGGAATGTACATTGCGCGCCGCGATCCAGACGCTGAATCAGGGTGGTCTACCCGGGGTCATAGACTTCGCGATTCCGAGTGATGCTGACCCGGGCTGCGATGCCGTCACGAAGGTGTGTACGCTGGCCCGCGGTGCTCAGGGCGCACAACTACCACACATTGCTGTCCCTATCACCATCAGTGGCTACTCTCAGCCGGAAGCGGAACGCAATACACTGGCAGTGGGCAGCAATGCGAACCTCGTCATCGAACTGAAGAATTTTTCGCTTGAGCTGGACGGCAGTGATTCGCTGGTCGAAGGCCTAGTCATCAATAATTTTGGGAACGTATGGCTTGACAGCGACGGCAACACGGTTCGTGGCAACTACATCGGCACTGATCCCACGGGGCTGATTGCTGATCCGAACAACGCAGGTGTCATGGTTCGCAATAACGCCATGAATAATGTGGTTGGTGGCCTTTCAACCGAGCACCGCAACATCATCTCGGGCAACAGCGGGAACGGTATCACTGCCTGTCAGCCATTCTGCGGTGGCAACCAGTGCGGACCCGAATGTGGCGGTAATCGGATTGTCGGCAATTATATCGGCGTCGATGCCACCGGCTTGGCGTCGTTGCCAAACAGCGGCACCGGAGTCCTTCTCGGTTCTTACAACAACACCGTTCGCGACAATGTAATCGCTGGCAACCGCTCTAGCGGTATCTCGCTGCTCGGTGGTAACAATATCGTACGCGGCAATTACATTGGCGTTGCTGCCGACGGGACGACCGCATTGGGAAACCGCGGATCCGGGATAGTTGTGAACGGCAACCAGTTCGATCTCGATGATGGTGGCGGAGGAAATCAGATCGGTGGGCTGCTCGCCGAAGACGGTAATATCATTGCCAATAGCGAGATTGCGGAAGGCATAACGGTAGGCGGCACCGAACGCAATACCGCGAACTCGATTTTATCCAACAGTATCTATCGCAATAATGCGCTTGGAATCGATTTGGCCGGGTTCCTGGGTGTTACCGATAACGACCCGGGCGACGCGGACACGGGCGCAAACAATCTGCAGAATTTTCCGGTTGTCACCGCGGCTGCCCTCAGCGATCTCGAGTCGCTGATTCAGGGCACGCTGAATAGCACTCCGTCTACGCAGTTCACATTACAGTTCTTTGCGAATACCGCCTGTAACAACGACTTCGCCCCACAGAACCACGGCGAGGGCGAAACCCTGCTAGGCACAGTGTCTGTCACCACCGACGCGAACGGAGACGTGACGTTCTCCGAAACGGTCGGACCTGCGCCGGTCGGGCAAGCAGTCGTGACGGCGACGGCAACCGATCCGGATGGTAATACGTCCGAGTTCTCGGAGTGCTTCAATGGAATCTTCGCCGAGTCGGTCGATCTTCAAATTTCGAAAACGCCAGATGCCGATACGGTGATTGTCGGCGAGGGCGTCGTCTATACAATCGTTGTGTCTCATGCTGCGGATTCGAAAGACGCTAGTGGCGTGCAAATCACCGATACGCTCCCTGCAGGACTGACCTTCGTCTCAGTCAGGGTGGTACAGGGTCCGGGGTTCTGCGTTGAGAACGCTGGGGAGATTACCTGCGATGTCGGGGCTCTGCCGGATGGCCAATCGAGCGTAATCGAGCTTCAGGTCCGAGCCGACACGGCAGCGACAATCAGCAATGAGGCGTCGGTGACATCGACGGAACCCGACAAAGACGTGGCGGACAACACGGCGAGCACCGACGTCAGCGTCGTGCTCGGTGACATTACGGTTACAGATTCCATAGCGCCGATAGACGATCAGGACATCCCGTTCGGCCTGCTGTTCGCGCAAGAGATGCGCAGCGAAACCGTGACCGTGCAGAATAACAGCACCGCGACGGTCACGCTCAACGCCGTGCCGTCGGATCCATTGGCGGCGCCCTTCTCCATTCCTGATTGGCAGAATTGCTTCGGTCAGACGCTGGCGCCATTCGCCCTCTGCACGATGAGTGTCCAATTCGCGCCTACCGTTCCCGGTGAGGCTTATTCCTCGAGTTTCGAGATCGGTTTTGGTACCTCATCCGCTCTGGTAACGGTAAGTGGAGCATCGGCGGCAGGCATCAGCGATATCAGCGTTCAGAAGGATGTCGATATGGACATTCTCGCGACCGAGCAGGATGTGGTGACCTTCACGGTGACCGTCAGCAACGCCGGACCCGACCCGGCCGATGTAAATGTGACCGATACGCTGCCCGAGCAGTTGCAGATTCCGATTGGTATGGAACCCGCTACCGATGGCGTGGGCGTAGTAAATCGCAACGGAAACGAAGTCGTATGGGATATTTCCCCGCTGGGCGTCGGTGCTGCGGCGACCCTGGACATTCCTGTGCAGCTCGTGCCCGGGACGGGCGTGGGCTGCGTCACCAACATAGTTGAAGCGGTATTGGTCGATGCACGCGCCGCCGATCCTAACGGGGACGACAACAGCGCGCCGCGAACGATCGGGGCGATCGGCGGTTGTGCAGATCTTTCAGTGGCGGGATTTATTGACGAGCAGTTCGACGCGCAGGGGTGGGAAACAGAAGCGCTTCCGGTATTTGTGCTCACGTTGAGGAATCTTGGGCCGACTTCGGCAACCGATGTCCGACTATTCGGAACTTTCACTGTGCCGCACCACGAAAATCTCGATCAGAAACCGCCGGGTTGCAATTAC
>JAOTUB010000138.1 GCA_029864095.1 Gammaproteobacteria bacterium
TTGGCGCTTTCTATCTTGGCAAGCGCTATGACACAGACGCCGACAAGCTCACGGACGAGCTGGTCTTGTATGACGCCAAAGACCTGACGACGCATGCCGTGATCATCGGCATGACCGGCTCTGGCAAGACCGGCCTCGGCATCGGCATGCTCGAAGAAGCCGCGCTTGACCATATCCCGGTGATTGCACTTGATCCAAAAGGCGACATGGGCAACCTGTTGCTCACGTTCCCGGAGCTCAGGGCCGAAGACTTTCGACCGTGGGTCAATGTTCGTGCCGCAACCGACAAAGGGCAGACTCCGGACGAATATGCCAGCGACCAGGCCGCGCTGTGGAAAAAGGGTCTCGGCGAATGGGGGCAGACCGGCGAACGCATCGCGCAGCTGCGCAAGAATGCGGACCTCGCAATCTATACGCCTGGAAGCAACGCCGGGCTGCCGATTTCAGTTCTGCAATCGTTCGCCGCGCCCGATGCGGCGCTTATCGACGACGTCGATCTGTACCGCGAACGAGTGCAGGCAACGGCAACCGGCATTCTGACGCTGCTGGGCATCGATGCTGATCCGGTCGCAAGCCGCGAACACATTCTTATCTCTCGGCTGCTCGATCACGCCTGGCGCGACGGGCGCGGCCTCGACGTTGCAAGCCTGATCGCCGAGATTCAGGACCCGCCGATTGACAAAGTCGGCGTCATGACTCTGGACTCGTTTTTCCCGGCCAAGGACCGTTTTGCGCTGGCGATGCGCCTGAATAATCTTCTCGCGGCGCCGGGGTTCGAGTCGTGGATGGAAGGTGAACCGCTCAATACAAAAAACCTCCTGTATACGGCCGAGGGCAGGCCGAGGATATCGGTCATGTCAATTGCGCATCTCGACGACGCGCAGCGAATGTTCTTCGTTGCGATGCTGCTGAATGACCTTATCGGCTGGATGCGCGCGCAGCAAGGCACTTCGAGCTTACGCGCAATACTCTACATGGACGAAATCTTCGGCTATATGCCGCCCGTTGCCAACCCGCCTTCCAAGAACCTGTTTCTGACCTTGCTGAAACAAGCACGCGCATATGGCCTGGGGCTTGTGTTGGCAACCCAGAACCCGGTGGACCTCGATTACAAAGGGCTGTCGAACACGGGCACGTGGTTTATTGGCCGGCTGCAGACCGAACGTGACAAGGCCAGAGTGATGGAGGGTCTCGAAGGAGCAAGCGGTGGCAACTTCGACAAACAGAAGATGGAACGCACGCTCGCGGGCCTTGGTAAACGCCGCTTTTTGTTACACAACGTGCATGAAGACGAGGCGGTGGTGTTCAATACGCGTTGGGTATTGTCATACCTTGCGGGACCACTAACGCGCAGCAGCATCAACGCCTTGATGTCGAATATCAAAGCGAAGAGCGACGCTGCGCTGCGCACAATAAGCAAGCCAAAGAGCGCCAGCAACACCGCCCCTCCGTCTTTGCCGCCGGCTATCGAACAATATTATGTGCCCGGCGACGGCGACAACATCGTCTATCACCCGCGACTTGTCGCCGCGGCCAACATTCTCTTCAATAGTGCGCGATACAACATTGAAGATGAACGCAGTTACGTCTACACAGTGGAGTACGATGACGGCCCGGTAAGCATCGATTGGGACAATGGCGAAGCAATTGCGATCAGCGTCGATCGTCTCGGTGATAAAGGGCTCGAAGGCGCAGAGTATGTTGACTGTCCGCAATGCGCCACTGTTGCCAAGAATTACACGGCGTGGAAATCGGATTTCAAGCGCTGGATACGCCAGACGGAAACCGTTTCTTTGTATCGAAGTAAACGCTTCAAGCTTGCATCAGAAGGCGGCGAGACTGAGGGAGATTTTCGCGCGCGTCTGCAAACCATTGCGAATGAGAGCCGCGACAAGGCGATCGCAAATCTGCGCAAGCGCTACGCCACCAAAGCAACAACCCTAGAGAACGCCTTGTTGCGTGCTCAGCAGGCCATAGAAAGGGAAACGCAGCAGGCCAGCAAAAAGAAAATCGATACGGCCGTCTCTTTTGGCACAGCAATTCTCGGGGCGGTGCTAGGCCGCAAGCGTCTGTCGAGTACGTCAGCCAGCAAGATTGGCACCGCCATCAAAACCGCGAGCGGCGCGCGTAAGGAATCCGCAGATATCAAGCGCGCTGAAGAAACGGCACTAAAAGTGAAAACAGACCTGGAAGCGTTGAACCGCGATCTTGAAAAAGAGGTCGCAGCGCTCGACACGGCTTTCGATGCGCAGACTGAAGAGCTTGATGAAATTGTGGTGCGCGCCAAGTCAACCGACATTCACGTGCCTTTGGTCGGCCTTGCCTGGATGCCCTATCAGGCGGATGAAAAAGGTCGCCTGCGCCCCGCCTGGGGCTAATCGCCGACGCAGGTCCCCGCATACGCTTTTTCGATGCCAGCATTATCAAGCTGGCACTCATTTTCGTAGGTCACGCCGTCCAAACCGCAGACCGGCGCATAGGCCCTTGGACAGTTTCGTCCCTGCCCCTCGCACATGCCGGCATAGTCGATACGGATACCACGTCTCTCTGCCTGGCACGCGTTGCTGTAAGTCAGGCCATCCGATGCGCAGACTGGCACGAACATGCTCGGGCACGGCCGTACGTCGCAAATACCCGGCGTGAATGCCGTCACGTCTGCTTTGTCGGCATGACATGCGTTTTCATAGGTCACCCCGTCATTGCCGCAAACGGGCGCGAACACTTTCGGACAATTGTCTGCGTCGCATATGCCCTTGCGCTGCACTGGCACGCGTTCCGCGTCGGCTTCGCAGCGATTCAGATACGTGCGCCCGTTCATGCCACAGACCGGCGCTCCGACGCTCGGACAGCCGCTCGCCGTACATGAACCAAGACCGGCGACCGTCATACCGGCCAGAGCGGCAAAACATTCATTTATGTAGGTGTTGCCGTCGACGCCACAGACAGGATCGAACTCTTCGCTGCATCCTGATTCACCGCTTTGACACATGCCCTGGCTCTCAATCTCGACTCCGGCGACACCTGCAACACAGGCGTTGCTGTATGTCTGGCCATCGCTGCCGCACACAGGCTCATAATCCGTTGGGCAGGCGACGCTTTGCTCCTGTGGCGCCACTACGGAATCATCATTCTGGGCAAGCAAGAGATTCGAATCCGGCTCCTTCGCGTCGGTGGCAACCGCGCTCGAAAGCAGCAGAATCAGCAGTGCCAGCCGGATTTCAGCGAGCCGGTGTTTCATCAATGTTTGCATTCGTCGGTCATTGCTGTGTTAGAGCAAATTACTCATATGCGGTTCAATTGCATCGCTATCAACTCACTAATCGAAACCAGCTCGAAGCCCTGCTCGCGCAGCTTCGGAAGTTCGCGTTCAAGCACCTCCAGTGTTTCCGGAAACGGATGTCCAATCGCCACGGCTGTGCCGCGCTTGTGGGCCATTGCCTTCAAGCGATCGAGCTCACGGACGACCGCCTCTGTCGCGCGGTCATGATCCAGAAAAACGTCGCGCCTGATCGCTGTGACGCCCGTCTCGGCTGCGATTTGCAGCGCGATGCTCTCGTGGGTCGTATAGCTGTCTATGAAAAACAGGTCCTCGCGCCGACGAATCGCCTCCATGAGCCAGCCCATGTGCCCGGGATGCCGCGTCAAAAGGCTGCCGCGATGACTGCTGACACCAACCGCATATGGCACTGCGGCTATTGCATCGGCAAAGGCCGCCTGAAAAATCGTTCGGCTCATGTCGAGCATCAGCGCGCCGGGCTCTGCCGGACCACTGTGATCGACAGACTGCAACGGTAGATGCAGCAGCACCTCCTTGCCGCGCTCGTGCGCTATGCGGGCCAGCCGTTGCCCGCTTGGCGTAGCGGGAAGCACGGCATAGGCCACTGGGCCGGGCAGGTCGATGGCGCGGCGCCCCGCCTCGAAGTGATAACCGAGGTCATCGATGATAATGGCGATCCGGGGTGGCGTGTCGGCGGTGCCCTGCACCACCAGCAGCGTCATCGCTGCCGCAAGCAAGAACCGGCCCACCATCATAATGCTTTGCTATGCATTACCTGTTCGCGCTGCAGGCGCTCGATGGCCTCGATTAGCTGCACGTCTTGCTCGCGATCCACGATGCCGGCGAGGCTCAGATCCGGAAAGCCCGGCGTATTTTCGACGTACACGTCTGGCGTGATGCCGGTTTCATGAATCGAGTCGCCCGACGGCGTGTAATAGCGTGAAGTTGTCAGCTTGATAGCGCGACCCTTCGACAATGGCATCACGGTTTGAACGAGCCCTTTGCCGAACGTCGGCGTGCCCACGACGATTGCGCGGCCGTGGTCCTGTAACGCCCCCGCGACGATTTCGGAGGCGGACGCAGAGCCCTCGTTGACGAGAACAATCATCTCGGCGCCGTCCAGAACGTCGCCGCGATGTGCTGACCGCCGGAAGCGAGCATCGACTGTGCGTCCGTCCGCGGTCACTATGACGCCCGAGTCGAGAAATAGGTCGGATACGTCGACAGCCGCGTCGAGGACTCCACCCGGGTTGTTGCGCAGATCGAGGACCAGCCCATCGAGCATGCCTTCAGCATCATGCTGCATCTTGTCGATTGCTCGGCTCAGTTCGCGCGCCGTAGTCTCACTAAATTGATTCACCCGAACATAGCCAAATGTCGGATAGAGAATTTCATGGTGCACGCTAGCGACACGGATAACCTCTCGGCGCATCTCGTGCTCAATCACTTCTTCGTCGCGCAACACCGTAACGCTGATCTTCGACCCGGCTTGTCCGCGCATACGGCCGATGGTGTCCTGCAGATTGTCTGCCTCGACGGCCAGGCCATCGACCGCGATAATCTGATCGCCGCTACGCAATCCTGATCTCGCGGCGGGCGATCCCGCCATTGGCGTAATGACTTTTATCACGCCGTCTTTGTCGTTGACCTCGATGCCGATACCCGAGTAACTGCCCGTCGTGCTGATGCGTATGTCACGATATTCCTCTGCATCGAGATATTGTGAATGCGCATCGAGATTGCTCACCATGCCGCGGATGGCGCTGTCGAGCAATTCACTGTCGTTTATCGGTTCAACATAATCGCGTTTGACGCGTTGCATGACCTCGGCCAAGAGACGGGCCTGCTCCCAGGCCAGTTCCTCATTCTGGGGCTGATGCCTGTCGGCCATCAGGCCACCGCTCAATGACAGGCTAAGGCCCATCACGGTGCCGACAACAAGAACCAGAATCACTCTGGTTTTCAACAACATACACGTCTCCCTGCGAACCTGATCACGGCACCCGGCCGTGCAGGACCACTGACGATAACATAGCGCCCGGGATGCGCCTACAGGCGCCCGTCACGTTTTTAATGCCCAGGTCGGCGCGTGACCCACTGCGTCGGATTAACGGGTTGGGTACCGCGACGTAGTTCGAAGTAAAGGCTTGATTGCGCCTGACCGCCGCTGTCGCCCACCGTCGCGATGACGTCTCCGGGCGCAACCCAGTCACCGGCGTTTTTTAGGATCGTCTCGTTGTATCCATACAATGTCATATAACTCTCGCCATGATCGACGATGACGAGTAAGCCCAACCCAGCAAGCCAGTCGGCAAACACAACGCGGCCGTGATACACGGAACGGACTTCACGCCCACGAGGCGCCGCCAGCACGACACCGTTCCATTTTAACTGTCCGCCCACGCGCGGTTGTCCGAAGTCGTGCATCAGCGCTCCTGCGACGGGCCAGGTCAGCCGTCCTTTATGCTCGCTGAACGGTTCCTCGGAGCTAATCGGATAGTCCGACAAGATGCTGGTGAGCTCGGCGATCAGCCGCGATAGATCTTTTTCCTGCGCGGCCAGCCGCTCCACCTCGCGTCCCTCATCGACGATTTTTCCCTTGAGGCTAGCAAGCAATTCTTGTCGCCTTTCCTGGGCTTTGTTGAGACTGGTCAGTTCCGCGTATCGGGCCTTCGCAAGCTCGGCGATTCGAGCCTCCTCGGCAGCGACCTGGTTACGCAGCGCCGCGAGCTCACGAATTGCTGATGTGACAGCCTCGATGTTGCCCGCACGAAAAGCGTTGAAGTATCCGTAGTAGGTCATGAGCCGCCCAAGCGTGGCCGGATCCTGCTGGTTCAGGAGTAATTTGATTCTCTCCTGGCTGCCGCTCATATAGGCCGCGCGAACCTGCCCGGCAAGCTTTCGCGACTCTTCGTCTAGCTCAGACTCGCGGTCCGCCAGCTCTGTATCGAGCCTGGCCTTGCGTTTGGCGCTGTACTCGCGCTCACGCTCCAGCTCTTTGAGCCGAATTCGCTTCTCGGCAATCGCGATTTCGGCGTCTTGCAGCTCCACCGTGACGCGATCGCGAGCCGCCGCGCTCTCGTCCATACTGCGCTTCAGCCGGCTGATGCGGTCGCGCACCTCCTCCAGCTCCTGTTCCTTGATTTTGGCCAGTTCGCCCTCTGGGGCCTGCGCCCCGGCAGGCGCGGCCAGCGTCAGCGCGAACAATAAGGCGAGCCTGAGCGGTTTCATGATTCGGCAGTTTGTTATAATGCGTCCTTTGCCACAACCCGGGCGCCACATCTCCCGCCCCGAACATAATTCATGGACAAATTTCTCGAATTCACCGGCAATCACACGCTGCTGGTGCTGGCTCTCGTGACCAGTTTCTTTGTACTCATTCTTACCGAGCTGCGCCGTAAGGCCAGCGGCCTGGTTGCCGTCGACCCGACACACGCCGTTATGCTGATTAATAACGACGCGACGGTGGTCGACCTCAGAAACGCTGAGGCGTATGCGCGTGGTCACATCGTAAACGCCCGTAACATTCCGATGGATGAGTTCGACGCCGGGCACGAAAAAATTGCCAAGCTCAAGAACAAGCCTATTGTGGCGGTCTGCGAGAGCGGGACAAGTTCAAACAAGGTGGTCACATCCATGCGCAAATCAGGTTACGAGAGCGTCTATGGTTTGAAGGGCGGCATGACGGCATGGACCCAAGCGGGCCTGCCCGTGGTGACGGCCAAGAAGACCAAGAGCAAACGCAAGAAATAGGAAGTCGAACATTGCTTGCCAGGCAACGGCACGGCAAGTCCGTATTTATATCAGGAAACCAAGATGACAGACGAAAACAAAGACGAAACAGAAAAGCACATCTCTATTACAAAAATCTACCTTAAAGATTTCTCCTTTGAGTCTCCACAGGCCCCGACCATTTTTAGCTCTACGGACTGGAAGCCGAAAACAAACCTGAACTTGCGCAGCAGTCACAGCAGCGTAACTGGTGATCTGCACGAGGTCGTATTAACCATAACCGTCGAAGCAAAGGAAGGCGACTCAACAATTTTTCTCGTTGAAGTACAGCAAGCCGGTTTGTTTGATGTTGTCGGCTACGGCGGGGACGACTTCAACGCGATCGTTGGTAGTTTTTGTCCGAACATCCTGTTCCCCTATGCGCGCGAGTCGGTCGCAGGAATCATTCAGAAAGGCGGGTTCCCGGAGTTCGTGTTACAGCCTATAAATTTCGATGCGCTTTACCAGCAGTCGCTACTGCAGGCCACAAAAACGGCGGAGACTGAAGCCACGGGCTCGGAGAAGCACTAATAAGCGCGGTGTCCACGCAGGAAATCGCCGTTGTCGGCGCCGGCTCCTGGGGAACTGCGCTGGCAGTGCAGCTTGCGCGCTGTGGCTGCAACGTACGGCTGGGAGGGGTTTTGGAACTCGACCTGCTGCAGGCCATGGCGGTCGAGGGCGAAAACACTAGCTATCTTCCTGGTGTCCGGTTCCCGCCGAATCTGGTTGCGAACCCCGACATCAATGCGTGTCTCGACGGCGCGCGCGATATCCTCGTCGCGGTGCCCAGCCACGGCTTGCGCGATACACTAACGAGGATTCGGCCCTTGCTTGGGCCGCAATCCCGGGTTTGCTGGGCGACCAAAGGTTTTGAGCTGCGCTCCGGCAGGCTCCCCCACCAGGTGGCGGCTGAGGTGTTGGGTTCCGATCGCCCAATGGCCGTGTTGTCCGGGCCGACGTTCGCCAAGGAGGTGGGCGCGGGTCTGCCAACGGCGATGGTCATCGCCGCCACTGACAGTGACTTCGCAGAATCGCTTGCCAAATCGCTGTCCAGCGATAAGTTCCGCGCCTACACGTCGGATGACATTATCGGCGTGGAAGTCGGCGGCGCTATGAAAAACGTGCTGGCCATCGCGGCGGGTATGTCGGACGGGCTCGGCTTTGGCGCGAATACGCGAATTGCGTTGATCACACGCGGACTTGTGGAAATGAAGCGACTCGGCGTCGCGCTGGGCGCAAACCAGGAAACATTCATGGGGCTCGCGTGCATGGGCGACCTTGTCTTAACCTGCACGGACAACCTGTCACGAAACCGGCGTATGGGTCTCGCGCTCGCGAGTGGTATGTCGATCGAGGAAGCGAAACAGGAAATCCAACAAGTTGTCGAGGGTGTTCTGGCTGCCGAGGCGGTCAAGGAAGTTGCCGACGAGCTCGGCATCGAGACGCCGATTTGTAACCAGGTCTACCGAATATTGTACGAGGGGACATCTCCGCGCGAAGCCGTCGGTGCGCTGATGAGTCGCCAGCTCAAATCCGAAACCTAAGATAAGGGGTCGACATCAAGCAGCTTCGCACTGGTGCGGACCCGTGCTGGCGGCAAACTGATAATTGCGCGCAGTTACACTAAGCTACTAGCGATAAGAGCGAATTGATAATTCACAAGGGATGATCATGGACCGACGTCGATTTTGTCGTACCGCACTTGCGGGCAGCGTAGCCGCCGCTGTTGATAGCGCGCTGCATGACCAGCGAAGACGTAAGCAATGCCGTTATGTTTGCACGGGAACGTGAATTGTTGACGGCCGTTC
>JAOTUB010000235.1 GCA_029864095.1 Gammaproteobacteria bacterium
GGCGGCCTAGCGCCAGGCCGCTGTTCGGGAACCGGCCAGCCTTGCGGCTGGTCAAACGCAGCAATATGAGAAACCGACTTCTCGCATTAGGGCTGGTCACCGTCGCCATGCCCGGTATTTCCGCCGCCGCCGTCGAATTCTGCCTCGAGGGCGAGTTCGATCTTGGCGCACGCTACCAGGGTATGCAGCCGCGACCGGGCGAGTTTTCGACGGCCCGTTGGTGTGTTGTGACCGAGGACCACTCCGACCGAGTGTTCCTGTCGATGAGTGGCAAGTCGAATCCAGATATGAACGGCAACTGGGCGGTCGCATTTCTACCGCCCAATCTGGTACGTATCGTGAACGCGAATGCACCGCCTGATATCGAGTTTCGCGGCGGCGAAACACTTTATGAGGCACGGCGCAATCGGCGTATCGATCCGCGACGCCTCGTTGCCGAGCTAAATGAAAATCCTGAATGGCTGCGCGACTCAACCCTGCACGGATATACGGCAGTGCAATATCCCGGCGAATCCGCTCCGGTCGACGTGACGCTTCAAGATGGCAAACTGCGGACCTTGCGCACGACCGCCGATCTTCCACTGCGCGGTCGTGTCGCCGTTATTTGGCGCTGGGACTGGTCGGATCAAACCGCGCCCACGCTGCAGATAGAAGTCGATAACGATGTGTTGTTCCGGGCTCATGGTGCATGGCGTGAAACGGCGGGGACGGTCGGCCTTTGGCAGGCGACGCCGGGCGTCGACCCTGTCGAAGTGCCGGGTGCGAACTGGCCTGCCCGCGTCAACATGAGTCTCGTCGAACTTTCGCCCGGCGTCTTGCTGGTACAAGGTGTACGCACCGGTTTTCAGCATCTCGTCGTGCAGACCGATGACGGCCTTGTCGTCGCGGATGCACCGGCCGGCTGGGTTGAGCTTCACCAGATTCCGCCGGTGGACCTCGTGCCTGGTCTCGGCGTCAGCGGCCTGTCCGAGGAATTTGTCGACTTTCTCCGGGCGGAGTTTCCGGATCAGAAAATCACCGCCGTAGCGTTAACGCACGCCCATGACGACCACGCCGGTGGAGCGAGGGCTTTTGCGGCAGCCGGTGCGGTGGTGTACGCACCAGCGGAACTCGCTGAGTTTTTGCAGTCAGCTCTGAATCGCGACAGCATGCCTGCGGATCGCCTGCGTGGCGCTGGCGGCGAGGTCCGGGTTGTGCCCGTCACCGAACCGATTACGCTTGGCGGTACGTCCCGGCCCGTCGAATTGTTACCCCTGGGGACGAGCCCCCATACCAGCAGCTCTTTGGGGGTCTACGTGCCTGAGCAGGGCTTTTTCTTTCAGTCTGACTTGCACGTGCCAAGAACCGAATCAGAGCATCCGCGAGCCGCCCGCGCGGTTACCGAATGCTGGTTTGCCGAATGGGCCGTCGCCAATCTGCCGCCGGTGACGGTCGTCGTAAATACGCACAGCGCTGTACAAACACCCGTGTCACGGCTGGCGAAATATCTCGAGTCCGACCTGTGCCTACGTGCCACCGTCGAACCCTAGCTGCCGCCAGGCTTCATAGACGATGACGGCCGCAGCATTGGACAGGTTCAGGCTGCGGCTGCCGACGCGCATCGGTAATCGGAGCCGTTGAGCTTTGGGCAGGGCATCCAGCAACTCCTGTGGCAGGCCGCGTGTTTCAGGACCGAGTAGCAAGGCATCGCCCGGCTCGTAGCGCGGCTTGTCATACGGTGTCGTCCCGCGCGTGCTCAGCGCGAATACACGCGGTTCGCCGAGTATTCGCAAGCAGCTTTCGAATGAAGCGTGCGTCTGCACGCTCGCGAACTCGCGATAGTCGAGACCGGCTCGTTTGAGCCGCGGCTCATCGAGTTCGAAACCCAGCGGCTCGACCAGATGCAGGGAAACACCAGTATTCGCGCACAAACGAATGATGTTGCCAGTGTTGGGCGGGATCTCGGGCTGGTAGAGAATCAGGCTGAACATTGACGTAGAATGCCGCATCCAATGGCCGACTCACAAACAAACCCTCTCCACGTCGACTTTTGTGGCCTGTCGATGGCATCGCCGATCGTCCTGCTGTCCGGGTGTGTCGGCTTCGGCGAGGAGTACACGCGCGTCGAAGGATTCTCGAACCGCGACGTTGGCGCGATAGTTCTCAAAGGTACAACGCGCGAACCACGCCTCGGCAATCCGCCACATCGCATCTGCGAAACACCGATGGGCATGCTCAATGCGATCGGTCTGCAGAACCCGGGTGTCGACATCGTTGTCGATGACATTCTTCCGGGCCTGGATTTTTCGGAGACGCGTTTCATTGCAAATGTCTGCGGCTCGACAATCGACGACTATGCGGCGGTTACCGCGCGTTTCGACGATTCGCCAATTGACGCGATAGAAATCAATATTTCCTGTCCAAATATCAAGGAAGGTGGTGTTCAGTTCGGCAACGTGCCCGAGATGTCCGCGCGCGTTGTCGAAGCCTGTCGCGCGGTTACAAGCAAGCCGATTATCACAAAGCTCTCGCCCAACCAGACCGACATAAAAGAAAACGCACGGCTGTGTATCGAGGCCGGGTCAGACGCTTTCGCCGTCATCAACACTATCATGGGCATGGCGATTGACATCGAGCAACGTAAACCCGTCATCGGGAATATCCAGGGCGGCCTGTCGGGGCCCGCCATCAAACCGATTGCGCTACTCAAGACGAAGCAAGTATTTGAAGTTGCCGGGCCGAACGCCATACCCATCATCGGTCAGGGTGGCATCCTGACTGCACAGGATGCGATCGAATTCATCATCGCCGGCGCCACGACAATTGGAATTGGCACCTCGCTTTTTTACGATCCGCTGCTATGCACGAAGATCAACACCGGCATTACCGACTATCTCGAGCGGCACAAGATGAAATCTGTCTCCGAACTCGTAGGCACACTGCGACTGTAATGGGGACATTCCTGATTTAACGTGTTAAATCAGGAATGTCCCCATTAGTCCAGTTGCAGCGACTTCATCTTGCGCGTAAGCGTATTTCGACCCCAACCAAGGAGCTTCGCCGCCTCCTGACGATGGCCGTTTGTCCGGGTCATCGCGATTTGAATTAGTGTTTTCTCGAACTCGGGTAGCGCGGCATCGAGCAGTGGACCACCGCTGTTTGCGCTGAGCTGCCCTTCCGCCCACATTGCCAGGCTTTGCGTCCACTCCTGGG
>JAOTUB010000106.1 GCA_029864095.1 Gammaproteobacteria bacterium
CGGACCTCGTCGGCAGAAATGGGTCAGGGACTACCCGCTGTACTTGCGGCCTGCGTTGCCGAGGAATTGGACCTTCCGACCTCCGCTGTGAATGTGCTACTCGGCGACACCGACTACTGTCCGGACGGTGGGCCGACGACCGCAAGTCGGCAAACGTTTGTCAGCGGCAATGCCGCACGCCTGGCCGCCAGAGAGGTGGCGAAGAAAATCGCAACCGCCAAACCCGGCGACAACCTTCTGGTTCGCTACGACTATGACGCGCCATCAACCCAGCCGCTTGGCAGCGGTGGGGACATGCACTTTGCGTTCGGTTTTAGCGCTCAGGCCGCTTTGTGTGAAATCGACATGAACACGGGCGAAGTTCACGTACGCAAGATCATCGCTGCCCATGACGTTGGCCGTGCGATCAACCCCCTGACACTGGCGGGGCAGATCGAGGGCGGCATCGTCATGTGCATCGGTTACACCCTGACCGAGCATTACATCCAGGAACAGGGCATACCCTGGACCGATGTTATGGCCCGCTACAAGATGCCCAGCATCCTGCATTCGCCGACGATCGTCTCTCACATCGTGGAGCACCCCACGTCTACCGGGCCATACGGGGCCAAAGGCGTGGGCGAGCTGCCCAGCATTCCCACAAGCGCCGCGATCACCAACGCGATCTACCGCGCCACGGGCGTGCGCATGCGCAGCCTGCCTGTCGATCAGGACGAGCTGCTCCGTGCCGTGCGCGTTGGCGCCAACGAAGTTGAACTGGCATGGGGCGACCTGGAGCCGATTCCGGCCATCGCTCTTGGAGGCAAGCAGTGAAGCTGGTACCCGAGATTCGTCGAGATGTTCTCGAAAAGAGCATCGCACGCGCCCGCGAGCGCAATATCATTCTGCCAACATTTGCCCAGCAGAAGGACCCGACCAAAGCGCCTGCTGCGATTGCCAAACGACTCAAAAGCGTCGGCCTGTGGGACCTCGACCCCGCCAATCTGTTTCGCATCACCTGGAAGAACGAGCCGGTCGAACGCGGCGGCGGATTCGGCGAAGGCAACTGGATCGAGTTTCCGCAAGTGATAACCGGCGTCGACGCGACGATCATCGGCATCGTCGGTAACTGGTTCCCGACCGGCGCGCACAAAGTCGGCGCAGCATATGGCTGCCTGGTGCCGCGTCTCGTAACGGGCAACTTCGACCCCGAAACACAAAAAGCCGTCTGGCCCTCCACAGGCAACTATTGTCGCGGCGGCGCCTACGACTGCGCCCTGCTCGCGTGCCCTGCCATCGCGATCCTGCCGGAGGGAATGAGCCGCGAGCGCTTCGAGTGGCTCGAGGAAATCGGCACCGACGAAATCATTGCTACCCCCGGTACGGAATCAAACGTCAAGGAGATCTATGACAAGTGCTGGCAACTGCGAGGCGAGCGCGGCGCCGGAATCGTCGTGTTCAATCAGTTTGAGGAATTCGGCAACGCGATATGGCACTACCACGTCACGGGCTCCTTTATTGACGAAGTCTTTCAGAATCACTATGCCGATGGCCGACGCCTGTCCGGCTTTGTAAGCGCGACCGGATCGGCCGGAACGATTGCCGCAGGAGATTATTTACGCACCCGGCATCCCGCTATCCGCGTCGTGGCCACAGAAGCGCTGCAGTGTCCGACCCTGCTCGAGTTCGGCTTCGGCGAGCACAGAATCGAAGGCATAGGCGACAAGCACATCCCGTGGATCCATAACGTGCGCAATACGAACCTCGTTGCCGCTGTCGATGATGAACAGACCATGCAACTCATGCGTCTGTTCAATGAAGCGCAAGGCCACAAATGCCTGCAGCGTGAAGGCGCGGATCCGGAGCTACTCGAGTCGCTGCCCCTGATCGGTCTGTCCGGCATCTGCAACCTGGTCGCCAGCATCAAGACGGCACGTTACTATGACATGGATGGCCGCGACGTCATCTTTACACCGCTCACGGACGCGATGGAACTGTATGCGTCACGTATGCAGGAGATCAAGAA
Organism: Gammaproteobacteria bacterium; assembly: GCA_029864095.1. Classification (GTDB taxonomy): domain Bacteria; phylum Pseudomonadota; class Gammaproteobacteria; order Steroidobacterales; family Woeseiaceae; genus UBA1847. The sequence continues at coordinate 2,006 of JAOTUB010000106.1, forward strand.
AGCTCACGGGCCGTACACGTCGCGCCTGGCCGACAAGCACTATGCTCGCTACCTGCAGGGCGTTACGGCCGACCACCTTCGCGAACTGACCTACACCGACCAGAAGGCGTTGCACAACTTCAAATACTTCACGTGGGTTGAACAGCAGGGCCGCACGTCGGATGAGTTGCGGCAGCTTTGGGATCAAGACTTTTGGCGTGCAGTCTTTTCACAGGAGGTTGTCGCTGAATGGGATCGCCTTATTGACGCATTCAACAGCGCGACCGGTTTAACAGCAAAGAATAATGGCGGAGAAAGCGAATGAACGAGGCTTACTATGCCGGCGCCAAGGAACTCGAAACGGACCTCGTAGGGTTCATGCAGGACATCATCCGCATCTCGTCGTTGAGTTCCAAAGAAGGCGACGTCATCGAACGTATCCGGAAAGAAATGTTGAAACTCGGTTACGACGAGGTCAAAGTCGACCCGATGGGCAATTTGCTTGGCCGGATCGGATCGGGGCCGCGCGTTATCGCGCTGGACGGCCACGTGGATACGGTCGATATCGGTGACCTGTCACTCTGGGATCGCGATCCGCTCTCCGGCGACATCGAGGACGGCATTCTCTATGGGCGCGGCGCGAGCGACATGAAAGGCGGCGTCGCCTCCAGCGTCTACGCGGGTGGCCTGATCAAACAAAGAGGAATTCCCGACGACGTGACGGTCTACGTAACCGCAACGGTGCAGGAAGAAGACTGCGACGGGCTCTGCTGGCAGTACATCATCAACGAAGGCGGTCTGCGACCGGAGCTTGTGGTAATCACCGAGCCGACCAGTTTGCGCATCTATCGCGGCCATCGCGGCCGCATGGAAATGGAGGTCCACACGTCGGGAATCTCCTGCCACGGCTCGGCTCCGGAACGCGGTGATAATGCCATCTACAAGATGGCCAACATCATCGCCGACATCGAGGACCTCAATGCACGGCTGGAGCCGCGCGACCCGCTAAGTAAAGGCACCGTGACGATCAGTGAAATTCGTTCGACGTCCCCAAGCCTGTGCGCCGTCGCGGACGGCTGTACGATACACCTCGACCGTCGTCTCACGATCGGCGAGACCGAGGACACATCGGTTGCCGAGATACTCGCGCTGCCATCGGTAAAGGCCGCGGGCGCGACCGTAACGGTGCTCGACTACGCCGTACCGAGCTATACCGACCTGATCTACCCGACGCGAAAGTACTATCCTACCTGGGCGATGCCCGAGGACGGACCGGAGGTGAAGACAGCAACGGCGGCCTATCGTGATGCGTTCGGCGAAGAGCCCGAGGTTGGCTTCTGGACGTTCAGCACGAACGCCGTCGCGACGGCCGGCATGCATCACATACCGACGATCGGCTTCGGCCCTGGTCATGAGCACTTTGCGCACGCGCCGAATGAACAGACCGAAATCGAGCATCTCGTGCGCAGTACTGCTTTCTATGCCGCACTCGTGGACACGTTCGCCGATGGATCCCCCGGGCAGGGAGGTACAGGCACGTGACGCAGCAAGCAATCCCCATTTCGAATCGCATGAAAGGCCGCGACTGGCTGATGACACAGGACTGGTCCGACGAAGAAATTGAACTCGCGCTGGATACGGCCGATCAGTTGAAGCACGAATTCAGAAGCGGCATTCCGACATTGCATCTGCCGCAGAAGACGATGTTCCTGATCTTCTTCGACAAATCCACGCGCACCCGCAATTCGTTTGAGGCGGGCATGACGCAACTCGGTGGGCATGCACATTTTATTGACTCGGAGACCTCGCAAATCGCACACGGCGAAAGCCCGAAGGACATGGGAATCATTCTGTCGAGTTACGGCCATGGCATCGCCATACGTCATGACCTGGTGCCCGGCGAAGGACAGTCGTACATGCGCGATGTGGCGCGGTGGGCCGACATTCCGATCATCAACATGCAGTGCGACGTCGACCACCCCTGCCAGACTCTTGCCGACCTGATGACGATCCGGGAAGAGTTCGGCAGAGACCTTCGCGACTTGAAGATTGCTGTGTCCTGGGCCTACGCGCCGAGCTACGTGAAACCGATGTCGGTACCGCAGGGGCTCATCATGTTAATGACTCGTTTCGGGATGAACGTCACGCTTGCTCACCCGCCCGAATACACATTGATGGAAGAGCCGATGCGGCTGGCCCTTGAAAACGCCGCGCGGTCTGGTGCTACATTTGAGGTCGTCGATAGCATGGAAGATGCGTTTGCCGACGCCGACATTGTTTATCCGAAGAGCTGGGGCGTCGAAGCGCTGTTCGGCAAACCAGAAGAAGCGATGAAAGTCGCGCAGCGGTATCGGCATTGGATCTGCGATGAAGCGATGATGCAGCGCGCCAGGCAGGAGGCAATCTACATGCACTGCCTGCCGGCCGATCGTGGTTGCGAAGTGACCGATGCGGTTATCGACGGGCCACAGTCGCGCGTCTACCCGGAAGCCGAAAACCGGTTGCACACGGCGAAAGCACTAATGGCACTGACAATGTAGCGCGCGACGATTCCTATGACGATTCCGCAAACTAAAAACAATGGCAACGGCACGCTGGTCGTAATTGCGATTGGCGGCAATTCGCTGATCAGAGATGGCGAACATATGGATGTGCTGGATCAGTACCGCGCCGCCGGTCAGACCAGTCAGCATATCGCGCCTATCGTGAACAAAGGCTATCGCGTCGTCGTAACTCATGGCAATGGCCCGCAAGTCGGTTTCGTGTTGTTGCGCTCCGAACTCGCCAAAGGCGTATTGCATCAAGTGCCGTTGGCTAACTGCGTGGCCGATACCCAGGGCTCGATCGGCATGCAAATCGCACAGTCTTTACAAAACGCGTTCCTGCAGCAGGGACAGCGGCAAGAGGTCGTCGCAATCGTCACCCAGGTTGTCGTCGATCCTGACGATCCCAGTTTTTCAAACCCGACCAAGCCGATCGGGCCGTTTATGAGTGAGGCGGAAGCGCGGCAGCACGAAAAGGACGACGGCTGGGCAATTGCCGAAGACGCGGGACGTGGCTGGCGCCGACTCGTGCCATCACCCAAACCACTACAAATCGTAGAGCTGGAAAGCATTCGCAAACTTCTGGACAGCGGCACGCTCGTCGTTGCCGCCGGGGGTGGCGGCATCCCGGTCGTTTACAAACCGGATGGTTCCCTGCGACCGCGCCCCGCTGTCATCGACAAAGACGCGTCGTCCTGCCTCCTCGCCTGTGAACTGGGTGCCTCCGTGTTGATTATTTCTACAGACGTCAACAAGGTCGCCCTTAACTTCGGCACGCCGGAGCAGCAAGACATCGACCGCATGACGGCGGCCGAGTGCCGCCAATATCTCGACGAAGGACACTTTGCTGTCGGCAGCATGCGGCCGAAGATCGAGAGCGCACTGACATTTCTTGAGAAAGGGGGTCGGGAAGTCATCATTACCCAACCGCATCATCTTGAAGGCGCACTGCACGGAATCTACGGCACACACATCGTGCCCTGACTGCGAAATGGCTATGAATGGATACCGCTGCATTGCCTGTGCGGAAGCTCAAGCCTCGGAGTTCAGCGGATTCCTGTGTCCGTCCTGCGGCAACAATCTCGAGATCACCTACGACTATGCGTCGGTCGCAACGGATGTCGCCGCGGGCTTCGAAGCCGGGGGCGAAGGCATTTTTCGCTATGCAGCAATGCTGCCGATCAAAAATGATGGCAGTCGGTTTCCTCTTCGCATTGGCGCAACGCCGCTCTATGTCGCGCATCGACTCGGTGACTCCGTGAGGTTGCGCAACGTCTTCCTCAAGGACGATACGCAGAACCCGAGTGCATCGATCAAAGATCGCGCTACGGCTGTGGCCTTGCGTCGGGCAATTGACATCGGTGCAGACATAGTGTCCGTCGCCAGCACCGGCAACGCAGGTTCCTCGACGGCCTGTCTCGCCGCCGCGCTCGGGCTGCAGGCGATTGTGTTCGTGCCCGAGAGCGCGCCCGCTGCAAAACTTGCGCAGTCTCTGTCCTACGGGGCCAAAGTCATTGCCGTGCGCGGTAATTACGACGACGCGTTCGACTTGTGCCTGGCTGCTTCGGACGAATTCGGCTGGTTCAATCGCAGCACCGGATACAACCCGTTTACGCGCGAGGGCAAGAAGACGTGTGCCTACGAAATCTGGGAGTCGCTGGGCGGCCGCGTGCCCGATCGCGTCGTCGTACCAACCGGAGACGGCAACCTGCTCAGCGGTATCTGGAAAGGCTGGCGAGATTTGCGTGCGACAGGGCTCACAAGCCGCGTGCCGAAAATCGACTGTGTTCAATCCGAAGCCAGCGCCGCGATATGCGATACCGTTCGCCGCATTCGCGAAGGCGCCACCGCAGAACCGGATTGGTCATCGATACGGATGGATCAAGTCACGGCTACCACGGTCGCCGACTCGATCTCGGTCGACCGGCCGCGTGACGGGCTTGCCGCGGTGCAGGGCGTTTTTCAGTCGGGCGGTGAAGCCATAACGCTGCCCGACGATGAGATTCTTGCGGCTGTTCCGGAGCTGGCGCGCACGACGGGTATCTTCGCCGAACCTGCCGCAGCGGCGCCCTGGGCGGCCGTAAGGCGATTGGCTCGCGACGGCACAATTAATGCCGATGAACTGATCGTCTGTATCGTGTCCGGCAGCGGTCTGAAGGATATCGCGAGCGCACAGGCGAGCGCGGGCGAACCACTGCTCGTTGATGCCTCCATCGATGCGTTGAAGCGGGCACTTCAATAAGCCTGGCTAGCGGTCCACACTCAACAGCGCGTGCAGCAGATTGTTCTGAAAATCGAGGTTGCCGGTCAGCCGGGTGTGCCGCTCACACAAGAAAATCGGGTAGTCCATTGGGAAGAAGCTGTACTCGTGCCTGGCAACGGTAGGGTCGACCGAGCGTTTGGCAATTAATGACGCTTTCGTGACCCTGCCGTCCCCGGGCTCCAGCATCATGCTTTCGTAGTCGATACCCGGCAACGGATTGGCAATTTCTTCGGGCGTCAGTCGAAGCTCCCAGTCATCACCGACAGGCTCAACCACCGCACGGGCCGGCGTTGGCAGGCAGTCGCCGCCGAAAACGATGTAGCGCAGCTTCGGGTTCGGCACGGGAACGGTCAGCGACCAGCTGAACCGTCGGGCACGTTCGATGTGTTTTTCAAAGTAGCGCTGCAGGAGGGCCAGGTACGCATCGGCTTCGGCTTCGGTGTCATACCGTGCTCTGATGTTCGCCCTGACCTCGTCGCTGTAGACCGAGAACCGGAACGGCTGCCAAAACCTTTCTGCACTGAACTGGTCACGCTCCAGCGGACGCCCGTCCATAGTCATAAACCAGTCGTTGATCGCGTGGGGTAACACCTGATACGTGCTCGGAAACGTCGCTGTCACCTCGGCCGGTACGACGCCGAGCCCAATCTTGAAGCCGCGAATCAGTGTTCGCAGCGCGCCGGTCGAGCCGAGATTTGGCGTGCCGAGCAGGATTACCCTGCGAATTTTTTCCGCACCGTGCTGATTGACCGGAAACTCGTTGTCGTCGAGCACGTCCTGCGCGCCGTACCGAGCGTAATAGCGTGTGATCATCCCTCCCATGCTGTGAGCAATGATGTCCACTTTCAGATCTGGCTCTGCGTAGTCCTCGCGAATGTTCTGGATAAACCTGTCGAGCTTGCCAACGGTATCGACGTTGTCCTGGCGCCAGTCATATAGAAAAACGTAGTAGCGTTTTTCGCCGTGTTCGGCCGGCGTGCCAGGTTCGGCAAAGCTGTAACCGCCGACTTCTTCGAGCGTCGACAGTATTCGTCCATAAAAATCCACACCCCCGATGCTCGTCGTGATGCCACTGATCGTCAGATTCGACGGCAACGGCATCAAAGTTTCCGGATCGATGTCAAGCCTTAGTGAGCGGTAGTCACTGAACGCGAGGTTGCCCAGCGATCCGGGCCAGTGCTCATGACCGGTCAAAGGATCCTGCAGCCGGCTCCCCAATGCGCCGTGAATGATAACGACGGGCGGCTGATCCGGGTTTCCTTCCTGCGTCGCATATAAACGCATCAAGTCCGTTTTCGGGATGATCGTGCCACACGCGGTCAGAAGCAGCGCGGCTAGCGCGAGCATCGCAGCGCGGATTCCGAGACCTTTTATGCCTTTTTTCATATGACCTCACGCAAAAACGGCCTGCCGACGATACCTCAAAATGGATACACTGTGAGCCATGACTGAAGGCGCCGACCGGCCGAAAGGAAGTTCGCTGCGGCCGCTGCGCGCGCTGCTGCCGTATATACGCCCTTATGCCGGCATCCTGGGCCTTGCTATCGCTGCGCTGCTGCTTGCATCGGCTGCCCAGCTCGCACTGCCGGTCGCCGTGCGTTATCTGATTGATGGCGGTCTCGTTGCCGACGACCCGGCCAACATCAACAAGTATTTCCTCGGCCTGTTCGCCGTTGCAATGGCTTTCGGCACATTCGCGGCACTGCGATTCTACCTTGTCAGCTGGCTCGGCGAGCGTGTAGTCGCGGACCTGCGCAACGCCGTTTACCGGCACGTGGTACGGCTGGACCCGACGTTCTTCGAAGTCACGAAAACGGGCGAGGTGCTGTCGCGCCTCACAACGGACACAACGCTGATTCAGTCGATTTCCGGTACGGGCATATCCTTTGCACTGCGCGCGGCACTGAACCTGACTGGCGCGACAGTGATGCTCGCCGTCACGAGCCCGAAACTGACCGGCATGATATTTCTGTTGGTGCCGCTCGTCATCGTGCCGATCATTATTATTGGCCGGCGTGTTCGGGTGCTGTCTAGAGCAAGTCAGGACCGTATCGCTGACAGCAGTGGCCTGGCCGGAGAAACCTTGAATGCCATAGCTACGGTACAGGCCTTCACGATGGAAAATTTACAGGGCGAACGCTTTGCGGACGCCGTGCGCAAAGCGTTTCAGACAGGCGTGCGGCGCATTCGCTTCCGCGCACTGCTGTCGGGAATGGCGATTTTGTTCATTTTCGGCGCAATAACTTTCGTTCTCTGGGTTGGAACACATGCCGTGATTCGCGGCGAAATGACCGGCGGGCAGCTCGGTCAGTTTCTTTTGTACGCCATTTTCGTCGCCACCTCCGCCGCGGCGCTCAGTGAGATGTGGGGTGAGGTACAGCGGGCAGCCGGAGCTATGGAGCGCATCGTCGAACTGCTCGAGTCAAAGCCCGGCATCCAGGCACCACCCGATCCGGCAATGTTGCCGGAGCCCGGCGATGGCCGCATCGCTCTCGAGAAAGTATCGTTTCGCTATCCGTCCAGGCCGGAGTCGCTTGCCATCGACTCGCTCGACCTCGAGGTTGCAAGTGGCGAGACGCTGGCAATCGTCGGCCCTTCCGGCGCCGGCAAGACCACTCTGTTTCAGTTGTTGCTGCGCTTCTATGATCCTGAGTCGGGCTGTATCAAAGTCGATGGCGTTGATATTTCGCAAGCCGCACCGGAGGCGGTACGAGGGCGAATCGGTTTAGTACCCCAAGAGACCGTGATCTTTGGCACGACGGCGAAAGAGAATATAGGTTACGGTCGACCCGGCGCCTCTGACAGTGAAATCAAAGCAGCAGCGGAAGCTGCGGCAGCAGACCCGTTCATCCGCCAGCTACCCGAGGGCTATGAGACCTTTCTCGGCGAACGGGGAACGCGACTCTCCGGCGGACAACGTCAACGCATTGCCATTGCACGCGCTATATTGAAGGACCCACCAATCCTGCTGCTCGACGAAGCGACGAGCTCACTTGATGCGGAAAGCGAGCGTGTCGTGCAGGAAGCGCTGGAACACCTCATGCAAGGTCGTACGACGATTATCATCGCACACCGGCTCGCGACAGTTCTCAAAGCAAGCCGGATTGTCGTCATGGATCACGGCAGAATCATCGACATTGGCGCCCACGACGAACTCGTCAAGCGCGACTCACTGTACAGGCGACTGGCCGAGCTGCAGTTTGGAGAGGGCCGCATGTACGGCCTCGTCGCCGATTGACCCGGTCAACATTTGTACTACGGCTGGTGGCTATCTTTCCGGTATCTTGAACTCGTTTTCACGCAGCTTCGCATTGGCAACCGCCAGTCTCGCCACCGGGACACGCGGACCCGAGCACGAGACGTAATTCAGGCCAACATGGTGACAGAAACGGATTGATTCCGGATGCCCGCCTTGTTCACCGCAGATGCCGATCTTGAGATCCTTGCGTACCTCCCGACCGCGCCGCACCGCCTGTTCGATGAGCTGCCCGACACCCTGTATGTCCAGCACCTCGAAGGGATTGTCCTGCAGGATTCCCGAGTCGTTATACATCGGCAGGAATTTATTCTCCGCATCTTCGCGCGAAAATGAAAATGTGGCCTGAGTCAGGTCGTTGGTGCCGAACGAGAAAAACTCGGCGCTCGCCGCGAGCGGCCGTGCCCGGGTGCAGGCGCGAACGGTCTCGATCATTGTGCCAAACTTGAACCGAAGCTTCTGGCCGGACTCTTTCTCGAGCCGCTCTGTCAATTCCTCGACCGTGCGCTTGACGTGCGCCAGCTCCTGCGAGGTGATGACTTGTGGCACCATGATTTCGGGCTGCACGTTGATGCCTTTCTTGGCGCACTCTACCGCGGCTTCGAGTATGGCCTCGATCTGCATTGCGTAGATTTCCGGGTACGTAATGCCCAGGCGCACACCACGATGCCCCAGCATCGGATTGGTCTCCTGCAACTCGCGCACTTTCTGCAGCATCCTTTCTTTCTTTGTCAAGGCATCGGTAACGTGTTCTTCGCTAAGCTCGGTGAAAGCCTTGGGCAACTCTGGCGCCGATGCGAGCGCCGTCAAAGCAGTTTGACGGCCCCTGACGACATCCCGATAGAGGCGCAAATTCTCGACCTGCTGCAGCAGTTGTTGCTCCGTTGGGAGGAACTCGTGCATTGGCGGGTCGAGTAAGCGCACGGTGACCGGATCAGGAGACATCACCGAGAACAATTCGATAAAGTCAGCGCGCTGTATGGGCAGGAGATTATTCAGCGCTGCTTTTCTGTCTTCCTTATTGTCTGCGAGGATCATGTCGATCACGATGGGCAGCCGATCGCTGGCATTGAACATTCTTTCCGTGCGGCACAAGCCGATACCCATTGCCCCGTATTCACGCGCCCTTCGCGCAGCATCCGGTGTGTCGGCATTGGCCATAACTTTCAGGTCAGCAACCTCGTCGGCCCATTCGAGCAACACCTGAAGTTCATCAGAAAAGTGCGCCGGCAGCGTCGGAATCGCGCCCAGATAGACTTCGCCCGTTGCGCCATCGAGTGTGATGACGTCTCCTTCGTGAAGGATATGTTCGCCGACCTTGGCCAGGCGCAGAGCGACATCGACCTCTATTCCCTCAGCACCTGCGACGCACGGTTTGCCCATGCCTCGCGCCACTACTGCTGCGTGCGACGTCTTGCCGCCCCGGCTCGTCAGAATGCCCTCGGCAGCGAAGAATCCGTGGATATCCTCGGGCCGCGTCTCTTCGCGCACGAGGATTAGTTTTTCTCCGGACCTGCCCAGCTTTTCGGCCAGGTCCGCGTCGAATACGCATTTTCCGGCGGCGGCGCCGGGCGATGCCGGCAAACCGAGCGCGATCGGTTTTACGGCGCTATCGGGGTCAAGGCTCGGATGCAGCAGCTGCTCCAGCAATTCCGGGTCGATTCTGAGCAGCGCCTGCTCCCTGGAAATCAGCTTCTCGCGATACATATCCACCGACGTTTTCACCAATGCGGCCGCATTCATTTTGCCGTTGCGTGTTTGCAGGCAGTACAACGTTCCTTTTTCAATCGTGAACTCGTAGTCCTGCACTTCTTTGTAATGTGACTCGAGCTTGTTGCGCAGCTCGACAAGCTGCGCGAATTGCGACGGCATCTCTGTTTCCATTTGCACGAGCGATTTCGGCGTCCGAATGCCAGCAACAACGTCCTCCCCCTGCGCATTGGTCAGGTATTCGCCGAACATTTCGTTTTCGCCAGTACCAGGATTGCGCGTAAAGCCAACGCCTGTCGCACAATCATCACC
>JAOTUB010000238.1 GCA_029864095.1 Gammaproteobacteria bacterium
AGTATCAAACTCTGAAATCGATGAATTGTCGTGTCGCACTGATCGTATCAAGCCGTGCAGATCCTGATAGATCAGGCGGTCGGCGCCAATAAGCTTCTCGATCTCTTCGACTGACCGTCCGTTCGCGATCAATTCCGTAGCGGCTGGCATATCGATGCCATAGACGTTCGGGTATCGGACCGGCGGCGCTGCGGATGCGAAGTAGACCTTGCGCGCGCCCGCCTCCCGCGCGAGCTTGATGATCTGTCGCGACGTGGTCCCGCGCACGATCGAATCGTCCACGAGCAGAACGTTCTTGCCGCGGAATTCGAGATCGATCGCGTTGAGCTTGTGGCGCACCGATTTTGCTCGCTCGGCCTGACCCGGCATGATAAACGTGCGTCCGATGTAGCGATTCTTGATGAAGCCTTCCCGATATTTGACGCCGAGGTGATAAGCGACCTGTACCGCCGATGTGCGGCTCGTGTCCGGTATCGGAATAATCACGTCAATATCGTGATCAGGAAAATCGCGCACTATTTTTCCGGCGAGCTGCTCGCCCATGCGCAAGCGTGCCTTGTAAACCGACAGATTGTCGAGAATCGAGTCGGGTCGCGCGAAATAGACGAATTCGAAAATGCACGGCGTGTGGCGCACTTCGCCGCGATATTTGCGGGTATGCAGGACCCCCTGGTTCTCGATGAAGACGGTCTCGCCCGGCTGCACGTCACGCAGACGCTCAAACTGCAGCACGTCCAGCGACACGCTTTCCGAAGCCACGATGTAGTCCGTGTCACTACCGTCCTGCCGTTCCCCGAGCACAAGCGGCCGGATACCATGCGGATCTCGAAACGCGACGACGCCAATTCCGACGATCAACGCGACAACTGCGTAGCCGCCTCTGCAGCGTCGATGCACTGCTTCGACAGCATCGAATATCTGCTCTGAGGTTGGCCGCCCATTGGCTCGTGTCTGCAGTTCATGCGCAAACACATTGAGCAGCACTTCGGAGTCGGATCCGGTATTCAGGTGCCGGCGATCCTCCTGGGTCAGCAGGTCCGAGAGTTCGTCGTAATTAGTCAGGTTGCCGTTGTGTCCAAGGCAGATGCCGTAGGGGGAGTTAACGTAGAACGGCTGCGCCTCGGCAGCACGCGCACCGCCAGCCGTCGGATAGCGAATGTGACCGATACCGACGTTGCCAGTCAGACGCAACATATGGCGGTGCCGGAACACGTCGCGCACCAGCCCATTGCTCTTACGTTGGCGGAGTCCATCCTCACCCCAGGTGACAATGCCGGCTGCATCCTGTCCTCGATGCTGCAGCACCGTCAGCGCATCGTACAGGGCCTGGTTAACCGGCCGTTGGCTCACTATTCCGACAACACCACACATAGCTCAGATTGTAACCTCGTCCGGCATGATCAATTCATATCCCTGCGGCGCCATGACCTTGATCCAGTCTGCAACAACCTCGAGACGTGGGATAAGGATCGATCGCTGCCACCAGTCGTCGTTGTCGAATCCGGCGAACTGGCCGCCGAGAACGAATACTGCAGCCAGCAGGATGCCGCGAAATGCGCCGAACACCGTGCCCGCCAGCCTGTCCATGCCGCTCAGAATCGACAGGCGCACAAGTTTCGAAATGCCCCATCCGAGCAAGCCGCCGACTGACAAGATCACGGCAAACACAAGGATACGGCCGAACCATGCCTGCAAGTCTTCAGAACTAAGCCAGCTATCGGAAATATCGCCAACACGAGGACCAAAATACAGCGCGGCCCATATCGCGATCAGCAGCGCGGCCATCGAAATCGCTTCTTTTACAAATCCGCGAACGATACCGACGATCATGGATACAACGATGGCAACGGCGATGAGAATGTCGATGATCGGCATCAGAGATGTCGGCTCGGCTCGGCGTGATCGGGGTGAATGGGAGGAGATTCTACCAGATTAGGGATGGGGAACTACCTGTCCTTTTTGCCCGGCTTTTCGCAGTCGCTCGGCCATCGCTTCCGCGCTCGCACGGTCCTTTTGTGGCCCGATCCTGACGCGATGGAGCTGTCCCGAATCTGTCGACAACTGGCTCAGAAAAGCCGCAAAGCCCTGCTTGCGCAGATCTGCTGCCAGCTTCTCGGCATTCTCCTGACTGGAGAAGCTTCCCAGCTGCACGGCCCACATGCCGGTCGTCGACGCGGTCGCCACGCTGGGTTGCGGCGCAGGCTGTTCGGGCACTGGCTCGCGAACCACTGGTTTCGGCTGGGGCTTGGTCTGCGCAGGCGGCACTTTTGCTTCGGCCTGCGGGGCCGGCTGCGGCGTCGGCTCCTTGGGCGCACTGTCACCGTTTGACGGCACAGGGTCCTTCCTGTCACGTTCCAGTACGATGGTCTGCGACTTCTGCTCTGCCTGGCCGGGGAGCGGGACGCGTTCACTGACGATCTCATCGCCGCTTGGCGGGCCGTCGAGAAACACGGGTACGACCAAAACGACAACGACGACGAGTACGGCCGCGCCGATAATGCGTTCTTTCAAGGCTCTATCCATCATGACTGGCGTCGCGAGTATATCTCAGTGAGTACGGGGCCGACGAGATAGAAAGACCCCGTGACGAGAATCCTGTCACGGGGCGTCGCCAGCGCCTGCGCGCGATTGATCGCCTCGTCGAGCGACGTCGCGGCAAGGCACGCTGCGTCGGCCGCGTTCGCAACCCTGCGCGCCAGCTCGTCCGCCGGAATTGCACGAGGATTGTCAGCAGCGACCGCTATCCAGCGATCGACATGCTCGGCGAGCGCCGCTACCACGCCCTCGACATCTTTGTCATCAAGCATCGCAACTATCGCCACAGTTATGCCCGCAAATGTTTCTGCGCGCAGCGTATCGGCAAGGGCTGTTGCCGCCGCGGGGTTATGCGCAACATCGAGCAGCCAGGGCACATTCCAGTCGATACGTTGCATACGTCCATCGAGTTGGAGCGCCGGAAAGCAGTCGTTGATAACTTCCTCTCGCAGCAGGTCGTGCAATCC
>JAOTUB010000107.1 GCA_029864095.1 Gammaproteobacteria bacterium
CGAAAGACGAGCGAAAAAACCGACGCACCGATCAGAATCAGGAACACCATGCTGCTGATCTTGAGTGTGCTCTGCATAACTTCCTGCAGTCTCTCGAGGTTAAGTTGCCTGCGCGTTGCAGCGAGGGTCAAAGCGCCCATGGCGCCGACGCCAGCGGCCTCGGTTGGTGTCGCGAGTCCCGCCAGGATAGAGCCAAGCACAGCGAATATGAGGACGAGGGGCGGCAACAGGGCACGGAGAACCTGAAAGTAGGTCACGTTGTCATCGGGGTCACGCACGTGGGCCGGCATCAAGCCGGGCCGAAAAAACGCGACGCCGACGATGTAAAACACGTACAGCAGGACGAGCAGCAGTCCCGGTATCAGCGCGCCCGCGAACAAGTCGCCAACTGACACGGTCTTGGGCGAAAAGATGCCCATCTCGAGTTGGGCCTGCTGATACGCCGACGTCATCACATCGCCCAGCATGACAAGAATGATCGAAGGCGGGATGATCTGACCCAGCGTGCCCGATGCGCAAATGGTGCCCGCGGCGACTTCGGGCGAATAACCGCGCCGCAACATTGTTGGCAGCGATAAGAGACCCATTGTCACGACGGTAGCGCCGACGATGCCTGTGCTTGCCGCGAGCAGCATGCCAACCAGCGTGACAGAGATGCCGAGACCGCCGCGTAGAGAGCCGAACAAACTAGTCAATGTTTCCAGCAGTTCCTCGGCGATTCGCGCCCGCTCAAGCGTAACGCCCATAAACACAAACAGCGGTACTGCAACCAGCGTCTCATTGGTCATGATGCCAAATACCCGGTTCGGCAGGCTGGACAGTAATGCCTGATTGAATTCACCCGCGATCACGCCGATACCCGCAAACATCAGCGCTGTGCCGCCGAGCGTAAATGCAACGGGAAAGCCGGCAAGCAGGACGGCGATTACGCTTAGAAACAGCAGCAGGGCAACCCACTCCATTTCTATTTTCGGCTCATCGTAGCCAGTGAGCGCAGTAGCAGCGATACGCCCTGTATGGCGACCAGGATCGGCATGATGATTACGATCGACTTCAGTATCGGTATGAGCGGATACGGGAGTCCGCCAGCTTCGCGCGATGACTCGTGAATCGCCCACGATACGGCGGCAAAGTCGTAAGCCTTAAAAGCAAGGAAGCCGCAAAGCGGCAGAAGAAACACGATGACACCGGTCAGGTCGATGATCGCACGCCCTCGTTCGCTCATCTTGCGATAAAAAATATCAACGCGAACGTGTTCCTCATGCAGCAGGGTATAGGCAGCCCCGACCATGAACACGGTCGCGTGCATCCAGATAACGGATTCCTGCAACCAGATCAGCCCTGCGTCAAACACATAGCGCATCACGACAATTACAGCCGTGGTAGCGACCATGAACAAGGTCAACCATGCAGTCAGCTTACCGCTGGTATGGCTTACTTGGTCGAAAAGATTTCGTGGGGAGTCCGGTTCGGAAGGGCTGCTCATTCAGCCAGCCTCAGCGTCGCCAGAAAGTTGGTGTTATCAGTACTAGCAGGGTGAAAATTTCGAGGCGGCCGAGCAGCATACCGGCGATCGAAATCCACTTCGCTGTATCAGAAAGAGACATGAAGCCGGCAGAAACCTCGCCAAGTCCAGGGCCGAGGTTATTGAGTGTTGCTGCAACGGCCGAAAAGGCGGTTATCTGATCGAGCCCGGTCGCCATCATGGCGATCAGCATGATCGCGAAGACGATGACGTAAATTGAAAAGAAACCCCATACAGCATCGACGACGCGATAGTGAATAGCCTTATTGCCCAGCTTGACCGGAATTTCAGCGCTCGGATGAACAAGCCGGACGATCTCGCGAATGCCCTGCTTGTAGATCAGCAGCCAGCGGATGACTTTGATGCCGCCCGCTGTCGAACCTGCAGAGCCGCCGATGAAGCTCGCGAATATCAGCATGACAGGAACCGCAGCGGGCCACGATGCATAGTTGGCAGTCGTGAACCCGGTCGTCGTAGCAATCGAAACGGCCTGAAAAACGCCGTTGACAATTGTTGCTCCGGCAGTCGTGTAGCTCTGGTGCTGAAACAGGCCGCCGACGACGAGGGCGGACAACACGAGCAATACCACCGTGTAGGCGCGAAACTCCGGATCGAGAGAATAGTGCTTGATCGAAACGAAACGCCACGCGAAGAAGTGCAGCGAGAAATTGATGCCGGCGGCAAACATGAAGAACACGGCTACAATGTCGATAGCCGTGCTATTGAAATAGCCGATACTGAGATCGTGCGTGGAGAAACCGCCGATGGCGACTGTCGAGAATGCATGGCATAGCGCGTCGAACCATCCCATGCCGGCAGCCATGTAGGACGCAGCGCAGGCAGCCGTGAAGGTGAGGTAGACGTACCAGAGCGCTTTGGCCGTTTCGGTGATGCGCGGCGTCAGCTTGGTATCCTTGACCGGACCGGGCGTTTCAGCTCGGTACAGCTGCATGCCGCCAACACCCAGCATCGGCAGTACGGCGACGGCCAGGACGATGATCCCCATGCCGCCGAGCCACTGCAGTTGCTGGCGGTAGTAAAGAATCGATTTGGGCAGTTCATCGAGACCCGTCAGGACGGTGGCCCCGGTGGTTGTCAGCCCGGACATCGATTCGAAAATTGCGTCGGTCAGCGACATCGTTATCGAATCGGCCAGGTACAGGGGCGCCGCACCAAACGTGCCCAGAACCGTCCAGAATGCGGCGACGACGAGAAACCCGTCACGCAGCCGCAGATCCCTGCGTGAGCGGTGCACCGGTAACCAGAAGATGAGGCCGGCTGCGAGCGTGAGCCCGAAGCTTTCGACAAAGGGCAGCCAAGACGGCTCGTCGAACATAAGCGCAATAATGATCGGCGGCAACATCGTCAGGCTGAACATCATCAGCAGCAGGCCGAGGATTCGCTGTACGACTGTCCAGTTCATCGTCTGTATGCAGATTTAGATGAAAGACACGCCGACCTGGAAAAGTTTTTCCAGATTTTCGATCTTGCGGCGGTCTGTCAGAAACATGATGACGTGATCGTCCGTTTGTATGATCGTATCATGATGCGCGATGATGACCTGACCCTCGCGGACCAGCGTAACGATCGCCGCGCCCTTCGGCAGGTCGATGTCTTCGATCTTGCGCCCGACAACCTTTGATTCCCTCTCATCGCCGTGAGCAATTGCTTCGATAGCCTCTGCTGCCCCGCGCCGCAACGAATGCACTTTGACAACATCGCCACGACGCACATGAGCCAAAAGCGAGCCAATCGTTATCTGTTGCGGCGATATTGCGATATCGATGCTTCCGGCTTCGACGAGATCGACATACGAGGCCCGATTAATCAACGCCATGACCTTATGCGAGCCAAGTCGCTTGGCGAGCATCGAGCTCAGGATATTGGCTTCCTCGGAGTTGGTGATCGCACAGAATACGTCGACGTTGTCGATGTTCTCCTCGATGAGCAGCTCCTCATCAGCCGCATCGCCGACAAGGACGATCGCCTTGTTCAGCTGCTCGGAAATATATCGGGCGCGCTTCGGGTCCCGTTCAATTATCTTGACCTGGTTGGTCTGCTCCAGCGCCAGCGCGAGACGGACGCCGATGTTGCCACCGCCGGCAATCACGACACGGCGCACCGGATCCTCTAGCCGCCGTATCTCGCTCATGAAAACCCGGATGTCTTTGCGATCGGCGATGAAGAACACCTCATCGTCTTCCTGAATAACCGTGTCACCCTCAGGCAACATGGCCTTGCCCTTGCGGTAGATGGCCGCAATGCGGCCTTCCGTATTGGGGAGATGCTCTTTGAGTGTCGCGATGCGTTGGCCGACGAGCAGGCCATCACGGTCAGCCCGGACGCCGACGAGACGCACACGGCCGTCGGCAAAATCGAGCACGTGCGACGCACCCGGATACAGAATGAGTTGTTCAACGTATTGACAAACGAGTTGCTCGGGGCTGATGCGCACGTCTACGGGAATCGCATCCTGCGTAAACAGGCCCTTGGCGCTCATATAGTCGGCGGAGCGAATGCGAGCGATCTTGGTCGGCGTGTGAAACAGCGTGTACGCAACCTGACAGGCAACCATGTTGGTCTCGTCCGTATCAGTTAGCGCGACAACAATGTCAGCGTCATTGGCGCCCGCCCGATCGAGTACATCGGGTGAGGCGGCGTGGCCAACCACGGTGCGGATATCGAGCCGATCCTGCAGCTCGCGCAACACGTCCGCCCGCGTGTCGACGACGGTGACATCGTTGGCTTCTTCGCGCGACAGATGATAAGCGGCCGAGGAGCCGACCTGCCCTGCACCGAGGATGAGAATCTTCATTGTTTTTTTGGGGCCCCAGAGCGCAGCAATACGCGCTGCCTCAGGGTCGGTAGTTTACATGAGATCGAGATTCGCATAGCTCAGAACGAGCCATTTTGTGCCCGCGGTCTCAAAATTTACTTCGACTCGCGCATGCGCACCCTGACCTTCGCAATTGAGTATGACGCCGTCGCCAAACTTACCATGCCGGACACGTTGCCCGAGGCGAACACCCATCTCGGCGGCGGGCAGCGCGGAAGTCGCGCTGCGCGCTGGCGCGCGCATCGGCCGCGACACCTGAACGCGTGGGCGAATCTCTTCGATGTGCGCGGCGGGAATCTCGGAGATGAAGCGCGACGGCTGCGAGAAATTGTCCATACCGTGTAAACGACGCTGTTCCGCGTAGGTCACATACAAAGTCTGCTTCGCGCGCGTAATGCCGACGTAGCAAAGCCGGCGCTCTTCTTCGAGGCCGCTCGGATCAGCGATAGAACGCTGATGCGGAAACAGGCCGTCTTCCATGCCGGTCAGGAATACGAGTGGAAACTCGAGACCCTTGGCTGAGTGCATGGTCATCAACTGCACGCAGTCTTCCCAGGCGTCCGCCTGCCCCTCGCCTGCCTCCAGCGCCGCGTGCGACAGAAACTCGTCGAGCTTCGACATCTCTTCGGCAGGGTCCGGCTCGAAACTCTTCGCCGCGCTGACCAGCTCGAGCAAATTCTCCACCCGCGTCTCGCCCTTTTCGCCCTTTTCCTTCTTGAAAAAGTCGACAAGGCCGCTCGCATAGATCACGTGGTCAACCTGCTCCTGCAGGTCCAGCCCGGCTACATCACGCGCCATCTTTTCGATCAGGTTCAGAAAAGCCAGAACGGCATTTGCGGCGCGACCGTTGAGTGCATCGCTCGCGATCGCGCCTGCAGCACGCCACATCGGGCAACTGTTAGCGCGCGCATAAGCGCGCATGATCTCGACCGTGCGTGCGCCGATGCCTCGAGTCGGGCGATTAACAATCCGTTCGAACGATGAGTCGTCATCACGATGCGAAATCAGCCGCAGATACGCCAGTGCATCCTTGATCTCGGCGCGCTCGAAGAATCGCAGACCACCGTACACGCGGTAGGGGATTCGTGCGTTGATCAGACCCTCTTCAAGGACGCGCGACTGCGCGTTGGAACGATACAAAACTGCCGCATCGGCGCGGAGGTTGCCCTGGTCGATCCAGTCCCGTAGACGGCCGATGACAAAATCTGATTCGTCGCGCTCGTTATAGGCCGCGTACACCTTTATAGATTCGCCCTCTGCGCCGTCGGTCCAGAGGTTCTTGCCCATTCGTGAGTTGTTGTTTGCAATGACGGCATTGGCCGCGTTGAGAATGGTCGCAGTGGAGCGATAATTCTGTTCGAGTTTGACGATAGACGTTTTCGGGAAGTCTTTTTGAAATTGATGAATGTGCTCGACGCGCGCACCTCGCCAGCGATAGATCGACTGGTCGTCATCGCCGACGACAAAAGGCACGCCATCGTTGCCTGCGAGTAATCGCAACCAGGCATATTGAATTGCGTTGGTGTCCTGGAACTCATCAACCAGCAGATGCCGAAAGCGACGCCGGTAATGATGCAAAAGTTCCGCGTTGTCACGCCACAGTTCGTGTGCGCGCAGCAACAGCTCTGCGAAATCAACGAGGCCGCCGCGCTCGCAGACTTCCTCGTAAGACTTGTATAGTGCGATCATCTGCCGACGACTCGGGTCGCCCTCGTCATCGAGGTGCTGCGGGCGCAGGCCCTCGTCCTTTTGCGCGTTAATGAAATATTGAATCTCGCGCGGTACCCAGCGGCCGTCATCGATTTCGAGATTCTTGAGCAGACGCTTGATCAATCTGAGCTGATCGTCTGAGTCGATGATCTGAAAATTCTGTGGCAGGCCGGCCTCGCGCCAGTGGCGGCGTAACAGGCGGTGCGCAAGACCGTGAAAGGTGCCGATCCACAGATGATTGACTGGCATGCCGAGCAGCGATTCGATACGGCCGCGCATCTCCGCGGCTGCCTTATTCGTAAACGTGACGGCGAGCAGGCTTTGTGGCGACAGACCCTCGACGTCGATAAGCCAGGCGGCGCGGTGCACGAGGACGCGCGTCTTGCCGCTGCCCGCGCCCGCAATGACCAGCATCGGCACGGCAGGCGCCGTGACGGCCTGACGCTGAGCATCATTTAGCGATTCGAGGATCCGGGTAACGTCCATCGGAGCAGAAGGCGTTTGGGGGAAAGCGCGACATCTTAGCAAACAACGCCCGGACAGGGCATTGCGACTATTGCTGCCAAACAACTCCAATTGAGTACCAGATGCGGTCGTACGCGATCCGCGTATCCGTTGAAGCTGTCTCGCGGTACTCTGCTTCGGCGACGATGCTCAGGTTCTTGGTGATTCTGTAGGTCACGGCCAGCTCACCTTCCGCTGTCTCGAGAGTCTTTGGTCCAGCAACTGGATTGTGGAATGCGAACGTGTTCGGGAAATCATAAATCCGGTAATTACCGGTCAGGTCGAGATCGAAGCGGTTCCCCGGAGTCCAGTGATACTCGAAGCTGTACGTATCCCGATTGTAGTTGTTGTAGCCGAGATAGCGATCCATGCGATCCGTGTTCTTGTAGCCCAGGCCAAACCACATGTTGCGTGTAATACGTTGGCGCGCCAGCATGCCGAATTCGAGGTAGTCGTAACGCAGGCTTGGGTTTGTGATCAACTGCTGGCCATTGAGATCGAAGGACGGCCGATCGCTATAACGACGGCTGTATTTGTCGACGGTCAGCCGCAGCATTGAGGTCGGGCCAAACTTGTATTGCGCGTGGCCGCCAAAGCGGAAGTATTCGTGATCGTACTCGGGCACGCGGCCGGTCTCGTCGTAATCCCACAATTGTCCTTTCATGCGCAGGCCGAACGAAAAGCGCTCGAAACCTTGCAACACGGCCAACTCGGGGCCGTAACGGACGTAGTTCAGGCGGTCATCGATAAGCTCGCCAGCGATCGTTCGTGGCGAGCCATCGTCGGGGTCGTAATAAGTCTCGTCGTGTTGCGCAATCGTGAACGCGCTGTAGACGCGACTGAGGCGGTTTTCTGCACGGCGATTGAACTCGCTGCCAAACCGCAGCTCGTGGCTGAATTCGTTAGCGTCCTCTAGCTCTTTGTCCTGGTAGTAGCGCCCCGCGATCCGGTACTGGCCAAAGAAGGATTCGTTCTCGAGGCTGTTTACAGAGTATTTCGTGAGGAAGTCGATCGGCAGAAAAGTACCGGACATTTCTTCCGGAGTCACAAGCGGCAACGCCGGATCGGAAAAATCGAGATACGCCTGACTGGGCGCACGAAAGACGTTGTCATCTGAGCCGAAGCCAACGCGGCCTTCAAGATCGAAGTTCGCAAACTTTTTGTCTTCCCGGCGTTTCTCAACGCGCACGAGAATCGGGTCCTCGGCTTTTTTCTCTGCCTGCAATCTCGAAATGGCGATCATCGCGAGCTTGCGGATTTTTTCGTTTTCCTCCTGATCGCTTGCCTGGCGGAACCAGTTCAGCGCATCGTCGATATCACCGGCGGCGTAGGCGTTAAGTCCCAGGTTGTAATGAGAGATTACGCGCAAACCGGCAGACCGGGATGCTTCGAGCAAGGACTCGCGGGCGCGAATGTGTTGTTGAGCCCAGTAGTGAGCCACACCGGTATTGAAGTGCAGCAATGCGGAATCCATACCAGCTTCACCGGCCTGTCGATACCGTAGCAATGCGGCCCAGTAGAGATCATCACGGAAGAGCCGGTTGCCGTCCTCGAATGCCTCCGCGGCAGTCATCGCGGCGGCCGGTAGCGCAGGTGCCAGGCACATCAAAGCGGCCGCTAGCGCAACCGCGCCGCGGGACGTCCGACGTCCAGTTTTCTCACGTATCACAAGAATGGCCCAAGCTCCACGCGGTCCGTATTATGTCAGCCCGTAAGATTACCGGCAATGTGCTCACAAAAACTATGACGTGGCGCATAAAAATCCCCCTGAACGATCTCGATCAGGGGGATTTCGCCGAATATTGCGCCGGGTGCTGCGGTTATGCAATCAGAAGAGGCTCAGATGTTGTCGTCGCTGACGTCGTCCCCTGAGTCATCGCTCATCTCGTCATCGCTCATCTCGTCATCGCCGAGGTCGTCATCGTCTTCGTCCTCTTCGTCGAACTCGTCCTCATCGACGTCCTCACCTTCTTCGTCATCAAACTCGTCTTCTTCGTCAAGGTCGCCATCGTCCAGGTCTTCGTCGTGCTCGAATTCATCGTTGACGTCTTCGAACTCTTCTTCGAGCTCTTCGAGAGCGCCGGCCTCACCGTCGTCGCGATCAGACGCCTCATCGTCGGAGCTTTCACCGGCCTCATCGTCATCAAACTCGCCGACCTCGCCGCTCTCGGGACCACGCATCTCGGAGATGGTCTCATCGACACCGGCCATATCATCCATGATCTCCATTGTTACCTTGAGATCGTCGAAGCCGTCATCGGCACGGGCCGTCGTCGGCAGAAATGCCAGGCACGCCAGTATGAGGGTCGCGACAAATACGTTCAGCTGTTTCATAGCACTACTCCATTTACTACGGCCGAAATTCCGTTCCGACCATTTCCTAAGTTACATCCACGCGCAACCGAAATGTCCGGTTACGTTCGTCGTGTTCTAGGCGGGCCAGCAGCTCGCCGCCGGTCGGCTTCAATGCGACGAGCGTCAGAGGCAGCAGATTCTTGCCCTCGTTGAGGCTCGTTTCCCAGGTGATCTCACGCTGCCCCGGAAAACCGCTCAGCTCGATACCGTCGGGTAGCGATACCGTCAGCGTTGCTGATTCGAGCGCCGTTGCTGAGGCAAATACCAGGTTCACGGTGCGCGACTGTTCAAGCGCAATCGTCACGCCCGGTATTGCTGCACCTGCGTCCGGAAGCTGCTGGCTCGTCAGCAGCATGCCGCCAATCATCCACACAGCGATCGTCGCGGCAATGGCCGCACCGAAGCCCGTCAGTAACCACCTGTTGCGCTGCCGGCGCGAGCCTTCGTGGGTGGCTCGAACCAGTGCCTGGTCATAGAATCCTGCGTCGGCTGCGGGCATCGGATAATCCTTTAAGAGCTCCAGGATCTCCTGATCCTGCCGATTGATGTCGTTGTTTTGCATAGTCTTGTCCTGCTTCACCCCTTACACGTTGGACATCACGAAATGGTTCCATCCGCGGTCAGGATTTCACGTAATCGGGCCCTCGCGCGATGCAGGCGGGATTTGACCGTACCCACCGGAGTGCCTGTAAGCTCTTCAATTTCGGCGAGTTTGTAGCCCTCTGCGTCGTGCAGCAGTACGACCATCCGGTGCTCGTCACTGAGCTGGGCGAGGGCTTTATCCAGCTGCTTGAGCTTTTCCAGACGTTGGTTGTCATGCACCGGATCGTCCGACCCTGGCAGGCTGGCGATGCCTTCGCCACCGAGCTGACCTTCCTCGACCGTATGTATGCGACCGCGTGCGAAGCGGCGCTTCTCGTCGATGAACAGGTTGTACATGACGCGGCACAGCCAGGGGCCGGGCGCATCGATCACGACAAGGTCATCGAGCTTGCCGAAAGCCTTGATCAACAATTCCTGAAAGAGATCCTCGGCTTCGGCCTTGGCGCCGGTCAGGCGCCAGGCCAGGCGATACAGGCGATCGAAGTGCGGCCGCACAAGCCGCTCGAATGCCAGGTGTTGATCTGCACTACTCACAATGCGATCGAGTGTATAGCTACTTTACGGGCGAACAAGGATCCAATTGGCGTTTTAAGGCATCTCAATGCCATGAGCAAAAAATAACTGCCAGCAGTTCTGGGCGTCTCTGTCGCGATCGTAATCGCGACCACAATGGGCGCAACCGGTTACACCGTTTTCGGTGCCCTTCCGTTGTTTCCGCTGGCGGCGCTCGTCTGATATCTGTAAAAACTGTCGCGCGAAGAAACTGGCCTTGGCCTTCACAGCCTGCATATGTCCGCGATCTCGCTCGATACGGGCTTTGACGTTCCTGTCAGTCGGAGTCGTCGGTGTTGGCCTGAATCTGCTGGCCGCAGCGGCATCAAATATACCGGTGGCGGCGCGCCATGCGAGCACGCACACTCTAGGACCCGACGTTAGCGGGTCCGTTTCCGCGTATAACGCCGCGGCTCAAAACAATAAAATACAAAGGAATTATTATGAAGATTACCATTTCGTGTGTACTCGTTGCGGTCAGTGCGCTGTTTCTTGCAGGTACGGCTTCTGCGGACAATTACCGCGAAGTCTGGAGCTGTGAACTCGAGGACGAAAAGAAAATAGAAGAGGTGCAGGCTGCGAACAGCAAATGGCTGGCCTGGGTGCGCAAGAACGTCAACAAAGACATCAGCAGCGCCGTGTTAACGGCGGTTGTGGGTGACCAGGAAGGCTTTCTGTTCGTCGACACCTATCCGAGCCTGGCCGTCTGGGCTGCCGCGAAAGATGCGCTGGACACAGATGAAGGTGAGGCTCTCGGGGAGATTTTCGAAGGGCTTTTCGATTGTGACGAAAACCGGCTATGGAAGGACGAACCTACGCCCTGACACGACGGTACGCATGCCCCAGTTTTCTCTGGCGAGTAGTCGTCTCGCCGGAGGGACCGGGGCAGCAAATGCTGTTCAGATGCTCACCTGCAGCAGAAAGTAGTGATCGATGAGCAGAGCGGCAAACAAGATGCCGAGGTACGTAATCGAGTATTTGAACGTGCGCATTGGTAGCGATGCTTCTTCAGGATCGCGCCGCATCTGTATAGCGTAAAAAAGAAATACAGCGCCGAGTCCGAGCGCGGTCGCGAGATAGATCAGGCCACTCATGCCGGTTAGGTAGGGGATGACCGTGATTACGACGAGCAGTATCGTGTACAGAAGAATACTGAGTCGCGTGTATTCTTCGCCATGTGTTACGGGCAGCATCGGTATGCCGACTTTTTCGTACTCTTCTTTTCTCGCAATCGCCAGTGCCCAAAAATGCGGTGGCGTCCAGACGAAAATAATCAGGAACAACAGTAGCGCGCTGCTGTGAACTTCTCCGGTTACGGCGGCCCAGCCGAGTACAGGAGGCGCGGCGCCCGCCGCCCCGCCGATAACGATGTTTTGCGGCGTTGCACGCTTTAGAAATACCGTATAGACAACCGCGTAACCAATCAGCGAAGCAAAGGTCAGTACCGCAGTCAGCGGGTTTACCAGAAACCACAGAATGATCATCGCAATCACGCATAACACCGAGGCGAAACTCAGCGCGGCTTTTTCCGTGAGCTTACCCTGCGGCAGCGGTCGGCCACGCGTGCGCATCATCAGAATGTCCGTGCGGGCATCGAGCACGTGATTGAAAACCGCGGCTGATGACGCCGCCAGGCCGATACCGAGCGTACCGAAAAATAACGCAGCCAAATCCGGCCATCCGGGGACCGAGAGGAACATGCCCACGATCGCCGTGAACACGATCAGCATGACGACACGCGGTTTCGTCAGCTCGTAATAGTCACGCCAGTCGGTGAATGTTTCTACGCTCGTGCTCAAGTTTCAACTCGTCAGCCGATTCGCGACAGCCGCAGCAGTCGCTTGATGTCATCAACCATCTCGGACGGGTCCAGATCCGGCCGGAAATACATTACGAGATTCCCG
>JAOTUB010000108.1 GCA_029864095.1 Gammaproteobacteria bacterium
CACGGGCGTGACTTTGCCCGACTGCATGAGGTCGCCCAGGATGGTCAAATCCTCCTGGCTAAATTGCGCCAGCATCATGCCTAATTCCTGATCCACGAACGGTGATAACACAAATGCCTTTATCGGCCCCATCAAAGGCCTGAGCCAATTGCCTTTTGGTCCGCCGACTATGACCAAAATGCCGTCGGTATCCAGCACTCGCCGGTTCGCCAGCAGCGAGTGATTGCCGACATTGTCGACAATCACGTCGTATTGCGTCCCGCCATCGGTATAGTCTTCTTTGGTGTAGTCGATAACGTGATCGGCGCCGATCGATCGAACCATCTCGACATTTCGTGTGCTGCATACGCCGGTCACCTCCGCGCCGAAATACTTTGCAATCTGCACAGCGAATGTCCCGACGCCGCCTGACGCACCGTTGATCAGAACCTTTTGACCTGCCTCCAGCTTGCTCTTGTCGCGAAGAGCCTGAAGTGCGGTGATTGCCGCTATCGGCACGGAAGCCGCTTGCTCGAATGTCACGTTGGCCGGCTTCAGGGCCAGTGCCCGGTCCTCACGAACAGTGACGTACTCGGCGAAAGCCCCGGTTCGCCCGCCAAATACTTCGTCTCCGGGCTTGAACCGCTGGACGTTGCTGCCGACCGCCTCGACCGTTCCCGCAAAGTCCACTCCCAGCCTCGGGTCATTGGGCGCGCCCAAACCAGACCCCAAGCGCATCAGGTACGGCGAGCCGCGCATGTAATGCCAGTCAAGCGGATTGACGGCAGCTGCGTGAACCTTGACCAGGACCTCGTCGTTCGCAGGCACCGGCTTTTCGATATCTTCAAGCCGAAGGACATCGGGAGGGCCATAGCAACGATACACAATAGCTTTCATGAGCTCCGTTTCAGCCGAGACCGTGGGCGCCGGTTCGCAGTCGGAGTTGTGGCTCAGAACCAGCGCCAGCGATGCTATCGCGACCGCCACGAAAATCAGGATACCGTTTGCGACTTTGTAACGTAGCTTCATTGATCTGTCCCCAGCAGCCCAATAGATGCGTCAATTCTCCGCTATGATTGGCGATTCTCGATCTTTCAAAGAGCCAATGCCACGGGAAGAAAAAAAACTCGACCATCGCGAGCATATAGTACTCGGTATGGCCGCGGGCATGGGCGCATTCTTGATGTTCACGGTTATGAACATGTTTGCCAAGGTGCTGAGCGACAACCACTCGGTTATCGAGATCGCGTTCTATCGCAACCTGATCGCGAGTGTGCCGTTTCTCATTATGATATTCGCGTTCGGCCGTCGCGAGATTCTCGTACTCCGCACCAAGCCCACTTTGGTCGGTCTTCGAGCGGTCATCGGCACGGTCAGCCTCACCGTCACCTTTGCCGCCTATTCATTAATGCCGATGGCCGACACAACCGCGCTGCTGTTCACATCGTCATTATTCGTCCCGATATTGAGCGTCATTTTCCTGAGAGAGTCAGTCGGCCCGTATCGATGGTCCGCCGTTGCCGTCGGCTTTGCCGGAGTGGTTATCATGTCGCGCCCATCCGGTGACGTTTACACATTGGGCATCGCAGTCGCACTATGTGCTGCGCTCATGCACGCGATCCTGCAGATTATCCTGCGCTACCTCGGCCGATACGAGAGTCCCGAGACCGTGAGTTTCTACTTCTTTGTCATCGGCACGTTTGTCACCGCGCTGGCGCTGCCGTTCGTGGCCGTAACGCCAACGATGGCCGAGGTTCCGCTGCTATTCGGCTGTGGCTTATCGGGTGCTGCAGCGCAGTGGCTGCTTTCGGTCGCATTCAAGAACGCGCCGGCCGCCATTGTCACGGTGTTCAATTACAGTGGCATCGTGTGGGCAACGCTGTTCGGCTGGCTGATCTGGAATGACTGGCCGCTGCCGGCCGTGATGGCGGGCGCTGCCGTTGTTATCGCCTCGAATATCCTGATCATCTGGCGGGAAAGCCGCTTGGGAAGAATTTCAGACGCCCGCGTCCGCGCGAAGTTATAGTCGGCTTTGCCTCGTACTTTTTGGCATGAACCCTGCGCTGAGTATTGGCCGAGCGACGGGCCGACCACTGACAATTGTGCTCATACTGAGCCACGGGCGCCTTGTTCCGAGCTAGGAATGCTCCCTCTCGGTCACTTTCCTACAAAAGCCCCTCCAACCCATCGAGGTCGTTAATCACACGCCACTGGCCACCGGTTTTCTCGACCCTGCCCTGCCACTCTTCGAGCCTTGCCAGGTATTCGCGCGGGTCGATGTTGTCGGAGCGCAGCTTGGTAACGTTCAGAGCGATGACCTCGAAACCTCCGAGTTCGACATCGAAGTCGCGGATATAGCCGGCTTCGAGATCCTCTTTGAGGTCCGAGAAGATCAGAATGGTCTTTTTCCCGGTGCCTTTCTCATTGAGAAATTCCACGGCCTGCAATAGACCGCCCGTGATATCGGTGTAAGGCGACGGGTCAGCATTCGTCACGAACTCGTTCACTTGCTGCGCGAACAATCGCTTTTGCCGATTGACGGCGCTCGGCCGGTCGTCAAATGAGGTCTTAGCGACGATGTCCTTTTCGCTGAAGCTGCCGGTATCGATGCGGGCCACGGCGAATGAATCCGTCGCATCCAATCTGGAGAGCGTATAACGAATTATCTGCTCGGCCTTGGTCAGTTCCTCCGTGTACGTGCCGGAAGTATCGACCAACATGAACACACCGGTGTTCCTCGGCTTCGTTTCGCTGCCGCACGCGGCCAGCAGCACGCATAAGGTAGTAAGGATTGCGTGCTTCATTGTCCCACCCTCCCGAGTAATCCATCGTCCTCGGCGCCCCGTGTCATGCGTTCTTCGAGCCACAACGGCACAAACAGTGGCAGGTCGTAGACCTGTTTCAACAGAACACCGAGATAGAGAAAGACGTTGCCCAGCAGGCGCAACATTAGTGACAGCGCCCGCATCAGCGAAATCGCGATGAGTCCTATTACCGTGCGCAGTGAATGCACGAAAGTCTCTAGCGGGATCGCGACGAACGTCAGGGCAAACGGCAGAATGAAGCCCATGCCCATCTGCGCGGCCGTCGTTATCCACATGTATTCACCGGTTGCTGTGGCACCGGCGTCACCACGCAAGAGAGCGCTGGTTGCAAGCTCGTCATGCAGCAATACCTCACGCATGTAGGCCAAACCGGCCTCGACGCTTGCAAGCAGGAACAAAATAGAGAACGTGATCCAGATCATGCGTACGCGCGTCTTGTCAGGCAACGCGCCGATCACCGGGAACAAGCGCGTAATACGCAACGACTCCATCAGGAACAGGCCCATCGAGATTTCGACGAGGATGATGACAAGTGCCGCGATATCTGCGGTGCGGAAATTGCCGATCAGACTCGTGCCGCCGACCATTTCCGCCATGGGTCTTGCAATGAGCGAGAAGTTAATCGTCGCGCCGCCAATCGCAATGCACAGCACAAACGCCGAAACGAAGAAATTCACGAGCGACGACGACGACAGCACCGATATTGCACGGTCCTGGCCATGCACGATGTCCTCGTATTCCTGCATCAGTCGATCGATCGTAATGGAACGGTCCAACAGACTATCGACGCTCTTGCCGACGGCGGCCAGCTTCTGCTGAATCTGTCGCCAGTCGGGTCGCATGTGACGCAGTAGTTTGTGACGCTTGGCGCTCGCCTCATGATAGGCGGCCATTGCTTCCTTGTGCGCCCTGAGCAGCGACTTGTGAATATCGCTCAGTATGTTGCCCACACTGAAGCGATCTTCCTGCGCACTCATCTTGGCCACGGCTTCAACCGCTTTGACCCAGCCAGGCGGATCCGGCGGCACATCGACCGCCTCCTGATGGTCTTTCTCGATGCGACCGATGGATTCACTCAATTTGCGGTGCAACGCCGAGTAGTTGGCGAGATCCTTGCGCACGGTCTCGTTAATGCGATCGAATTCGCGCTCGAGGATGCGTTCCTTAGCCTCCCGGCCTGCCGCAAGCAGCACGTCGCGATTGCGCGCAGCAAGCCTTTTCTCTGAGCGACTGACGGCTTTGGACGCAATCTTAAAGCTGCGGTGCAACCCTCGTGCTGCCGCATGGATGGTCTTGTGAGCCGTGCTGCGTATGAGGTACAGCGCCGCAACGATCAAAATGATCCAGAGTATTGCTGACGCGACTGGCCAAGGCGTAATGCCAAGCATAAAACTCATGATGGTAACTCCGCTGTCTCAGTAGGAACCGTAGACCGGTGGCTTTGCGAAGCGCCCTTTCGGACGCCGTGCCTTTTTCATCGTTGCGCGAGGGTTTCACAGTGGGTAATGTCGTGTCAACGACGCAGTACCGGCACGCACAACTCCTTAAGTTGCGTAGAGAAAATCGCCGTGGACGCTTCCGCCGCATGCGACATAAGAGCCCTCGGCGTTAGCAGACCGGCAAGCGCGATCACTCCGCATTGCGCATGCGGGCAATAAATGCGTCGGCCTCATCGATGGCGAGCTGCATATCTCGAATCAGCGCATCCACCTGCACTTCGAGGGTAGTCGCCTGCCCGCGTAGCGCATCCAGGGCCTGCGCGTTCAGGCTGTGTTTGAGATACAGGACGTTATCGCTGAGCACAACCATGACCGGATCCACGCGATCTCGTGCCTTTTGCATGCGGTCGCGCATTGTCGCGAACTGCCTGCGTGCCTGGGCGAGTTTCTTTGCCTGGTCCGCACGCAGCGCAGCACTGCTGTAAAGGTCAAGTTCGGTTTTCCATTCGTCAAACAGTGCTTCGCTGACCCGATCGATATCCGCCAGGTTGTCGTCGAGATCCTCGATCGAATCTCTGGAACGATCAACCTCTTTGCTCAGGCGCTTGTATTTCACCTCGAGTTCACCGCCGTCGTGGCCGATCAACGCACTGAGCTCCTCGTAGGCCGTTACCAGTTGCTCGCGAGTTTCGGACTGCGCATCTCGTGCATCCTCGACGCCATCGACCAACAAGTCCCGTTTGTGGATACCGACCTTCTCGAGCGCCGAATACTTCGCCGAGGCACAACCGGATAGCGCAATCAGCAAAATCGCAATGATCCCGATCCGGGCGGTTCTCGTGTCTCTTTGCAGCAATGCCATGTTTGAAGACTACCTAGCGCCTGAAGAACTTGGAAGCCAGACCGGTCAATCCGGCACGGCCGCCCAACGACCCCAGCAGCTCGCCGCCCTGGCTGCTCTTGTCCACCAGCTCGGGCAGTATTTGCGCAAGGCTGCTGGCAGCCTCGTCCTGACCGATGCCGAGTTTCGATGCAAAGGCCTTGACCTTGTCAGGACCAAGTGCGTCCTGAAGCTGCGCCGGTGAAATCGAGTCGTTGGACCCATCGCCGAGCCAGGATCGGGCCATTTTTGCCAGGTCGCCGCCGGAGCCGCTGAGCTTGCCGACAACATCGCCAAGATCAAAACCAGTTTTGCCGCCGACCAGCTTGTCGAGTGCTGCTTCGGCCGCACTGGAATTATTCACGCTCCCGATTTTGTCCATTACGATTTGAGTCGCCAGTTTCTTGAAATCCATGTTTTTCTCCTCCGAGCTGAGCGGTAATCGCTGCGTTATTCTAGGAAAAATCCGGCTGCAGGATTGTGAACAATTGTTTCATCGTCTGCGGTTGGTGCCGAACGAATATAGACTTTTCATCGTTCGAGATATTTCCGATTAACCGTCAGCGGCCAGACAGACAAAGAGCCGCAGAAACTGGAGTCAGGGGCAAATGTCGAAACAATCAACGTTGTCGAGCACTTCGACTCGCCGATCGACCACACGCCGTTATTGGCGGCGCACCGATGCCCGGCGGCCGTGGTGGCCGTGGGGTTTGCTGCCGCTCGTTGGACTGGTGGTGCTGTTCTTGTTTGGAGCGCTGGTAACCGCTCCGCATATCCAGGCCGAAGTGCGAACACAGGTCGCCGATCGATATAGTGGCGCAGGCGTAATGGCTACCGATGTGCGGAGTGATGGTCAGGGCATCAGCGTGCAAGCGGTCGCACAGACAAGAGATGAGATTTATCTGCACGCCCTCGCCAAGGCGACGCAGTGTGACACCTGGGCGGGAAAACTGACCTGTCCAACCACGGTCACCGTCAGCCTCAGCGAGCCGGCGAAGCCCCCAGTGGTTCCGGCGCGCGAACAACTGGCCGCGCCCACAAGTGCCTCGTCAGCCGAAAAAGTCGATGTTCTCGCACTCAGCGACCAGCAAAGATGCGACGCCGGCTTCGATGAGATCCTGAGCAGCGCGAACATTCGCTTCCGCACCGGCAGCGCGAATATCGATCGCGGCAATGAAGACCTGCTGCGACAGTTGGCTGAATTGGCACGCTCGTGCCCCGGCAACCTGGTCGTCGCGGGTCATACCGACAGTCGGGGTGACGCCAGCACGAACCGGGCACTCAGTCTGGCGCGGGCCGCGGCCGTGCGTGATGCGCTGATCCAACTCGGTATCGACACCGACCGCGTGACTGCGAAAGGCTACGGCGAGTCGATGCCCATTGCCGATAACGAGACGCCGAATGGGCGCGCGACAAACCGCCGTATCGTAATAACAACTGAGCCATCGAATTGACAAGGCGCCAAGATAGGTTGGCGTATTTAGGAGACGACCAAAATGACTTACCTGCTCGCAAAATACACACTGCTGTTTCTTCTGGCGGCGCTGTTGGGCTTCGTGCTCGGTTATTGGTTTTCACGCAGGAACATCGTCGACGTTAGCGAAAGCTACGAAGATCTGCGCAAAGCCAACAATCGGTCTGATTCCATGAACTGGGATCGGCTTTGGACACATCTGAACGCCATTCCGGAACCCAGGGAAACGGATCTCTCGGGTGTTTATGAGCGGGTAGATGAGGTTTCACGCGCTGTATCGAGCCTGCCAAAACCCACGCCTGTGGATCTCGCTCCGGTATCCAACCGACTTTTGACACTGGAACAACGGGTCAAAACGCTGGCGCGTCCGCAGAGCGTCAATCTTGCGCCGTTCGATCAGCGCCTGAAGGCCATCGAGACGGAGCTCGGCAATCTCGGCAAGCGACTTGCAACGCCCAGCGTCGTCGAGAGCGTGCCACGCGCAACGTCCCGCAAAGAGCCGCGAGTCCTGTCAGCCGCCATATACGGCCAGCAGGATGACCTGAAGCTGATATCGGGCGTGGGCCCCAAACTCGAGAAACTCTTGAACCAAAACGGCGTTTTTTACTTCTGGCAGGTGGCGTCGTGGTCGAACCAGGACATTGAAATTATCGATGACCGACTGGACGTGTTCAAAGGACGTATCGCTCGCGACAACTGGGTCAGCCAGGCCCGGCAGCTCAAGGATCTGCCCGGGGCGGCACCCATACCAGCTGAATAGCCCGACGGGTAACACCAAGGACCTTTTCGGACAATCCGGGGGGCTGACCCGCCGTCTCGCATTCGTGTCAAGATACGCGAATGACGAATAAGGAAAATCCCCGATACGGGGTCGGCGATGCCTCCTTTCAGGCGGCCGGCCGTGAGGCCGGCATTCGAAAACTGGTCGACGAATTCTTTAATCGAATGGGCAGCGATAAACGCTTCGCCACGATTCACGCAATGCATCCTGACGATAAGGACACATCGCGCGACAAGCTCGCGCGGTTTCTCTGTGGCTGGCTCGGCGGGCCAAAACTGTACCGCGACAAATACGGCAGCATCAGTATTCCGCGCGCACACGAGCATCTGGCGATCGCGACGCCCGAACGCGATCAGTGGCTAACCTGCATGGCCGAAACCGTTGCGGAGCAAGCCTTCGAGCCGGCCTTTAAGAAATATGTGATGGAGCAACTGTTCGTCCCGGCCGAGGGTGTTCGCCGTCGCATCGCCGGGTTGCCCAAGTCCGCACGCGCTCGAGGTGACCAGGACGACTCATAAGTGGTAAAAAAGGCGGAGCAGGCTGCAAATTCCAGAGCGATCACAATAATGATGAAAACCATTGCGCTACCGCTTCTGCTGGCCCTTCTTGGCGTTTCTTCCATCGCCCGGGGTCAGGTCACATTGCCCGCACCCTCGTCCACGGGCGTTGTCGTACCCGATCGCAGTGTGACGCTGGCAGCCAAGATCGTCGGCAGGGTTGCGGCCGTCAACGCTGACGAAGGCGATCGTGTCGATGCCAACGCCATTCTCGTTGACATCGCGGATGCCGAACTGCGCGCCAATCTGTCGGCAGCACAGGCTCGGCTCAGGATGGAGGAGCTCAATTGGGCGCATCAAGAGAAGCTTGCCGAGCGCATCAGAAATCTGCGTGAACAAGGTACCGTGTCAGCCGAGAATCTCGACGACGCCAACTTCAAAGTAAACGCAGCGGAGGAGAATGTGGCCGGTGCAAAAGCCGAAGTCTCCCGTGCCCGGGCCATGCTCGCCGAGTCCAAAATCCGGGCGCCATTCAATGGAGTCATTGTCCGCAAGAATGTGGAGACAGGCGACGTCACGTCCCCCGGGGAGCCGCTGCTGATTCTCGAGGATCACAGCACGCTGAAGTTCCGTACCAGTGTCAAAGAGCGGGATATTGCCAGAATAGAAAATGGCCAGGCCATCAGGGTAACGATCGATGCGCTCGATGATCTCGCGCTCGAGGCCACCGTGACCAAGATTATCCCGTCAGGTGACCTGTCGACTCACGAGTTCGTGGTCGAGGCCACCCTTCCTGAAAAGGACAAGCTCTATCCGGGCATGTTCGGCAAAGCGGAATTCACGCGCTAGGCATTGCCACTCATGAAAGGTGCCATTCGTTTTTTCGCGAACCAACCCACGCTTGCCTATGTGCTGACTTTTCTGGTCATGTTCCTCGGCCTTAGCGCGCTGACCGTCATTCAGCGTGACAACTTCCCGAGCGTCGACCTCCTTGAGATGATCGTGACGACGCGCTATCCCGGCGCCTCGCCGGAGGATGTCGAGCTTAATGTCACCAACGAGATCGAAGAAGAGCTCAAGGAAGTCGATGGCATCGATAAGTACACATCGTTCTCGATGGAAAACATTTCGATCGTACACATCTGGATCGATCGCGAAATGCGTGACAAAAACAAAGTAAAGACTGACATTCGCGATGCGGTCTCGCGCGTCTCTGACCTGCCTGTCGAAGTCGATGAAGACCCCGTCATCGAGGAGATTACGACATCGACTGCCATTCCCGTGATCGAGGTAGGCCTGACCGGCGACGTGCCCTACTCCTTGCTGCGCACCGTGGCGCGTCGTGCAGAGCGAGCGCTGCAGGCCGTGCCGGGCGTGCGCAGTGTGACGAAGTACGGTTACCTGGACCGGGAAATCAAAGTCGAGATCAAGCAGGACGCGCTCGAGCGCTACCAGGTAGCGTCGCACGAGATCGTCAACGCCATCCAGAACCGCAACATTCGTGCGACCGGCGGCTCGTTCGAGTCCTATACGAGTGAGAAGAACATCGTCACGCTGGCCGAGTTCGAGGATCCGATGGAGGCTGCAGAAGTCATCGTGCGCATTACCGAAGGCGGTTCGACGATTCGCGTCAAAGACCTCGCGGTCCTCCGCGATGATTTTGAACCGGCGAAAGTCCTGTCCCGAATGAACGGTAAGCCAGCGATCTCGTTCGTCGTCTACAAAAAGGAGTCGTCGGACATCATTCGTACCGTCGAGGCCGTCAAGCAGCTCGTCGCAGACAGCCAGGATCAGCTGCCAGAGGGTGTCAGCATCGAGTACTCCAACGACAAGTCGCGACTGGTCACCAACCGGCTAAATGTCGTTGTTTCCAACGGACTCATCGGTCTGGCCCTGGTCATGCTGATGCTGACGGTGTTCCTCAACTGGCACTCGGCGTTTTGGGTGGCGCTGAGTATTCCGGTGGTCCTACTCGGCACGCTGTTTATGCTACCGATTTTCGGTGCGTTCCTGGACACGATCGCGATGGGCGCGATGATCCTTGTCATCGGCATCATCGTCGATGATGGCATCGTGGTGGCCGAGAACATCTGGCGCTACCGTGAGATGGGCAAGGCGCCGCTGGATGCCGCCGTGGAAGGGACCTATGCAGTCGCGAAGCCGGTCATTACGACGGTCGTCACGACGGCACTGGCGTTTGTCCCGATGTTCTTCATGACCGGGTCGCTGGGCGACTTTATTTTCGTGATTCCGCTCGTGGTCCTGCTTGCGCTGACCGTGTCGCTGCTGGATACGCTGTTCGTGATGCCTGCGCACCTGATCTCCCGCTCGCGTGCCGAAGGGCCGACGAAACACATGCAGACGAGCAGCTGGTTCGTGCGCTTTCGGCGGGACTTTGGCATTTTTCTGCACAAATTATTGCCGCTGCGCTATGCCGTCACGGGCGTCTTTCTCGCCCTCCTGGTCGCTTCATTTCTGTATGCCGCGAAGTTCATGGATTTTGTGCTGTTTCCAACGCAGTCGGCCGATGAGTTCTACATCCTAGTCGAGTTGCCCAGCGGCGCGTCACTGGAATTGGGCGCGGAGAAACTGCAGGAGGTCGAGGCGCTCGTCGCCGCACTGCCGGATGACGAGCTCGACTCCTATACGACGCGTATCGGTACACACGGTCTTTACAACCCTGGTGAGAACGAGAATTGGGCGCAGATGGGCGTGTATCTGAGCCCGTTCGCAAAGCGCGACCGCAATGCGGATGAAATTGTTGACTCATTGCGCGAGCGAATAGCGAGCCTCGAAGGCTTCGACAGCTTCAACTACATCATCGACAGCGGCGGCCCACCTATTGGCCGTCCTATCGAGATGCGCGTCATCGGCAGCGATGATGTGCAGCGCCTCGCCCTCGCTGACACGGTCGTGGCCGAACTCGGCAAGATTGATGGTGTGAGCGACATCGAACGCGATGACAAGGCCGGCAAGGAACAGATTGTCGTCGACCTGGACTACATCCGGCTGGCGGAGCAAAACCTGAGCGTCGCCGACGTCGCCAAGAATCTGCGCCTCGCGTACGACGGAGAAATCGTGACCTCGGTTCGCTATGGTGATGAAGACGTCGACTTTCGCGTCATCCTCGAAGAAGAAGCGCGCGGTTCAGCCGACATCCTCGGCAAGCTCATTATCCCGAATCGTGACGGCCGCTTTGTCGAGTTGCAGGAGGTGGCCGACTTCAGATTGGAGCCCGGGCCGTCGAATTTCTTTCACTTTGACAACGAACGGGCCATCACCGTGACGGCCAATATCGACAAGGAAAAGACGACAACTTTGCTGGCCACCAATGCCGTGCTGGGCGCAATTGACATGCAGCGGGACTGGCCGGGCATGCAGATCGCGGCTGGCGGTGAGACCGAAGAGACGCAGGAGTCCATGGGCAGCCTCATCGTCGCGTTCGCCGTTGCCGCCGTGGGCATCTACCTGGTTTTGCTGCTGCTGTTTAATTCATTGGTACAGCCGCTCGTTGTCATGTTCGCTGTGCCGTTCGGACTGATCGGCGTCATTTTCGCGTTCGCGGTGCACGGCCAGGCTATCGGCTTTCTTGCGATGCTGGGTGTCATCGGGCTCGTCGGCATCGTCGTTAATGACTCGCTGATACTCGTGAATCTTGCGAATCGCATGAGCGGCGGCGAGACTGGCGCCCTTCACAATGACGTCATCGTCGATGCAACCAAGCATCGGCTTCGACCGATCCTGCTCACCTCGGTGACGACCGTCGCCGGACTGCTGCCGATGGCGTACGGCGTTGGCGGCTCGGATCCATTCTCTGCCCCGATGGCTCTGGCGATGGGTTACGGCATCCTGTTTGCCACACCGCTGACGCTGATTCTTTTGCCGTGCTTGCTGCTGATTCAGCGCGACATTGCGACGCTCGCTCGGAAGGTGATTAGCGGCGACAGGAGAGGCGCGCAACAAGGCTAGCGGGGAGCAAACCCGAAAATCACGGCTGTTGGCACGATGGTCGTCGAGTTTCTTTACAGCTGGTCGAGCTATTATTTTTAAATAACTGTTTGTGATAGATTTTT